>NZ_JAHRFA010000053.1:0-45182 GCF_020883045.1 Microcoleus sp. CAWBG58
AATCGCCTGATTGTCGGCTCGATCGCCTGTTTGTCGGCTCGATCGCCCACTTGTCGGTATGATTGAATCAATGACGTGGCGATCGACTCACTGACTCTTTTAAGATACAAGGGGCGGGTTCACCAATTATAATTGCCCCAAACAAACAATCTCGAAAACCCGCCCCCACCCAACCAACAATCTAAATCTACATTTTGACATTCAATGTAAATGTCAGGTTGATGTGGGTTATTGGTGGGGCGGGGGCGGGTTTATATATATTGTCGCTCATCGTTATATATTGTTGGTGAACCCGCCCCTACAGGCACTGTTTACATTAAGATTAATCGCCCGCACAATTTACGCTGCTGATTTGCCTTGCATTTCCATCAACTCAGGAATCGTCACAAACCGATATCCCTCTTTTTTCAAACCAGCAATCATGTCCGGTAAAGCCTTAACAGTGCGCGATCGATCGCCCCCGCCGTCGTGCATCAACACAATCGCTCCCGGTTTCGCGCCTTTCAACACATTCTCAACAAAAGCGGAAGGTTGAGCACGCGGATCTGTATCCGCAGAAGTTACAGACCACATTACCACAGAATAATTCTGCTCCTGGGCATACTTGACCAAACCATTATTCAAAACTCCCCCCGGCGGGCGGAAATAAGTAGTTTTAACTCCCGTTGTTTCGTAAATAAGTTTTGCCGTGCGATCGATTTCCTCAGCAGCCGTCGCCCGATCCATCGGATCGTAAGGGTGATTCCACGTATGATTGCCGATCGCGTGACCTTCTGCCACAACTCGACGAGCAATGTCAGGAGAAGTTTCGATAGATTTACCTATCCAAAAAAATGTTGCTTTAATGTCATTTTGCTTAAAAATATCCAGCATTTGTTCAGTCGTTTCTGGCCAAGGCCCGTCATCAACTGTTAAAGCAATAACTTTCTGAGAATCTTTGATTTTCCCTTCAAAAACAGTTGTTCCCTGAAACTGCTCTGGCGGTACAAAAGTCAAGCGTTTTTCTTTGGATTCCAATACGGTGAGAAGTTCCTTAACTGTGCGATCGAGATTAAAGCCTGTGCGATCGTCCCCAACCTCATTGGTGAGCGGATTTACCGTTAAGGATTGCTTGAGGTTCTGCACGGCGGCGGTTGCAGGCTTGTCGCTTCCCTGTTGGTTTCCTGGCAGCAGCGTACCGATGATAAAGCTCATTGCAGCCGCTGCCAGGGCGATCGCCACAAAACGCCATTTATTTCGCAGTCTTTGAAACAGATGATTTCCGGTCACTTGGGATTCCTTTCACTCCACACTGGGGATAATGATAATGGGAATTTCAGGGAAAAGAAACCTAATTTTTTATAAATATGTCTTACCGGTGATTGACAGCGGTTTCGGTGGGGCGATCGAATCTGGGCGATCGGGAGCGGGCGATCGAAATCGCGCCCAGACAGACGAAAGCAGCGGAGGCGGGTTGAAGGGTTAAAGCCTTGCCACCAGTAAATAGCGGGCGATGGGAAGCGAGCGATTTCAATCGCCCCTAGTCGCCTCAAACGCAACTTGTTTCTCCAGAAGTGCCACCCACACGCGACGAGAATTCAGAGAGAATCGGTTGTAGTACAGCTTTAGTATCGGATTTACCACGGGCTACAACACCAGTTTAGCAGCCAAATGTCTTGATTTATCTTGGTTTGCGCGGATTGGAAGAGGTGAAAAGGGCGATCGACACCCCATCTCAAAAAAAGATTTCAAAAAAAGTTGTATTACCCCCTTGACACTCCCGTAGTACGCAATGTAGTATAAATGTATCGCGAAGGGGAAAGAGCTTCAAAGCTTTATCTCCCAAGCAATACGAACCTTGAAAACTGAATAGGAAATTAACAATGTCACATACTTTTGGACATTTGGCGGTGTAGACTCCGGCAACGATAACTCCCTAGGGTTGTAGTACGCGGAATCAACCGCCACCCCGTCCAAACACAAACCTTGTGGGGCTGTAGCTCAATTGGGAGAGCGTCGCTCTGTCACAGCGAAGGTAGCGGGATCGAAACCCGTCAGCCCCGTCAAGCAATTTTAGATTTTAGATTGTGGACTTTGGATTTTAGATTGTGAGATTTTCAATTTTAAGTTGAGATTCTTAAGTTAACAATCTTAAGTTAACAATCTTAAGTTGAGATTCTTAAGTTGAGATTCTTAAGTTGAGATTCTTAAGTTGAGATTCTTAAGTTGAGATTCTTAAGTTGAAACTCTTAAGTTAACAATTTTAAGTTGAAACTCTTAAGTTGACAATAATAGCTTTACTTGCAGGAGCAATCTCAAATCTAAAATCTAAAATCAATAGTCCCGTAGGCAAAAGTCAAGCCGTCTGCCCCTCAAGCAGAAGATTGCGAGTGCAAACCTCGTCGGGACTCCCAGGTTAGGTGGCTGAGTGGCTCAAAGCGTCGGTCTGCAAAACCGAATTTCGCGGGTTCAAATCCCGCCCTAACCTCTGTTCCTATTAATAAATAGGAGCAATTTCAAAATCTGAAATTTCAAATCAGATAACATTGCAGTGTAGCTTAACGGGAAAGCCCCAAGTTCATGCCTTGGTAATTGCGGGTTCAAATCCCGCCACTGCAATTTCAAATCAGATAACATTGCAGTGTAGCTTAACGGGAAAGCCCCAAGTTCATGCCTTGGTAATTGCGGGTACCGCTTCGCGGAAGCAAGCTACAAATCCCGCCACTGCTACCAAATACAGGGATGATGTAACTGGCAACATATCAGTCTCCAAAACTGATTTTCTGAGTTCAAATCTCAGTTCCTGTGCCAAATCTTTAGTGCTGTAGGCAAATGGTACAAGCCGCTTGGTTTTCACCCAAGTGATTTGCGGGTTCAACTCCCGTCAGCACTATGTGTGGGTCGTTGGCAGAATGGTTTTGCAGCCGCCTTTTAAGCGGATGGATCGAGGTTCAATTCCTCGGCGACCTACCAAATTTTCAATCTTGGGTTGGCCCTCCTATTGGTGTGGGTAGCTGTCTGTAAAACAGTAGCTTAAAGCGTTGCTGGTTCAATTCCAGCCCGACCCATTCGCAACTGTATAGTGACTTACACAAAAAACCCGGTTTCTGAGAAAAATCTTGCATCTTTACGAGAGATATTGAGATAGAAACCGGGTTTTTGACCCCCGTCGGTAAGTCCTGTGTATTTAATATGCAGTTGCGATCGAGAGAATGTGTTGTAATCGGACAACAACTCAGTTTGCGCGGCTGAAGATTTGGGGGTTCAAATCCCTCCATTCTCGCTCATTGAGGAGAGGTGGCCGAGAGGCTTATGGCGCTTTCCTGCTAAGAAAGAGCGGCTTAACACCCGTCGAGGGTTCAAATCCCTCCTTCTCCGTTTTCCCCCGATAGCTCAGTTGGTAGAGTGCTTGTGTGAAGAACAAGAGGCCGTCAGTTCGATACTGACTTGGGGGATTGCGTTGCCTCATAGCTCAATGGTAGAGCTGCACGCTGTTAACGTGATGGTTGTAGGTTCGAGTCCTACTGAGGCAGCCATTTTTTAAATTACTGGGTAGACAAATTGGTAAATTCGCCTATATTTGAAACAGGCTTTTATCTATGTTGGCAGTCTACCCAACTATTCAACTATTGGGGAGTCGCCTAATCGGTATGGCACCGCTCTTTGAAAGCGGACAAATGCAGGTTCGATCCCTGCCTTCCCAGTTCTGCTATTACAAAAGCAGATTATGCTCCTGTAGCCCAACTGGCAGAGGCTGCAATTTCAAAAATTGTGTGTTACTGGTTCAAATCCAGTCAGGAGTACCAAATTTTCAACTAAGTTTCACTTGCTCTTGTGGCGGAATTGGCAGACGCGGCAGACTTAAAATCTGTTCTATTTTGATTGTGAGTTCGAGTCTCACCTTGAGCATGAACGGGATGTGGCGCAACTTGGTAGCGCGGCGGCTTTGGGAGCCGAAGGTTGCAGGTTCAAATCCTGCTATCCCGACTTTACCCCTGTGATGTAATTGGAAAACATCATCGAATCAGAATCGGTGTTTTTGCAGGTTCAACTCCTGTCAGGGGTACTTGGCTAACCGCCAATTTTTGCTATTTGCTCTCGTGGCGGAACGGCAGACGCGCTAGTTCGAGAAGCTAGTTTTCTACAGGTTCAAATCCTGTCGGGAGCATGAATTTTTGATAAATATCGGAGGAACTTACAGTGTCTAGGAAAAAAGTTAGTTTATCGAAAATGCCTCTGGAGCAATCGCGGTGCTTTTGAGCAACCAAAGTTAATCTGTGAATTGTGCCATAATCCTTCGCACTCACCCACAAATTAGGTAAAAAACCCGGTTTCTTTAGTCGGAGTGTATCCAGGACTGTTGATTAAACAAAATTGCCCTTGTAGCCCAATTGGAAGAGGTGCCTCGCTTAGAACGAGGAGGTTGCTGGTTCGAGGCCAGCCAGGGGTATTTGGTGACATCGCGGGGATGGAGCAATGGTTGGCTCGGCAGTCTCATAAGCTGCAAATCAGCAAGTTCAATTCTTGCCCCCGTTACCAAAAATGCAGGTGTGATGTAATTGGCAACATGAGGCTCTTTTCAACAGTTGACAGTTGACAGTTGACAGTTGACAGTTTGAGAGCAATCTCTACCTAGAAGGCAAAGGATTGGAGTAATTAATAGTCTAATTTTAATTTCTCCCTCAAACGGAGAGGCTATCAACCAATTCTTTCTGGTAAAGCTTTCTTGCGAGTTCAAATCTCGCCACTTGCTTGTCCTAAAGCTCAGAAGGAGTCTATCTAATTGTGCTAGCTTTTCAATAGAAGTTACAGCCCGAATTTTTTGTAGCAAATCCTAGTAAAAAACATGAAAAGAATTGCGATCGCCCAAAACACGCTAAAAATTCTCGAAGATGGTGGCTACTTGTCCCCAAAAGGGAAGCAGGTTAAGATCGATCGCCAATTAGCATCCTGTATTGCGGGGACGGCATACTACGAACCCGATGCCCTGTCAGCGATTCAGGAAAAGGTTCTCTCAGGTACTCACCAATTGTCGAACACGGAATTTATGGTGAGAAATGAGACAACGCTGGTGGGTGCAGAGCGTCAAGGGCGATCGCACAAATTTGCAAAAATTGGAGTCCTAAATTTCGCTTCTGCCAAAAATCCGGGTGGTGGATTCATCAGAGGCGCTCAAGCGCAAGAAGAGAGCTTAGCACGCAGTTCTGCACTGTACAAAAGCCTTTTAAAATGTCCTAAATACTACGAGTATCATCGCTCTCATAAATCCCTGCTTTACTCGGATCGACTCATCTACTCTCCCGGCTGTTCAGTATTCCGAAAAGATGATGGAACTTTGCTTGAGGAACCTTATCTTGTTGATTTTATCACGAGTTGCGCTCCGAATGCTGGTGAGATTTCCCGAAAAGAGTCAGAAAGTGCGGGAAAAATCCGCGAAACTCTGTACGGACGCGGTGCAAAATTGTTGGCTTTAGCTGTTGACAAAGGTTGCGATGCGTTAATTTTAGGAGCTTGGGGATGTGGTGTCTTCAGGAACGATCCATTTATGGTAGCTCAGATGTTTGCAGACTTTTTATTGCCAAACGGTCAATTTGCTGGCAGATTCAAAAGCGTACTATTTTCTGTACTAGACTCTAGCGAAGAAGGAAGGATATTTGCAGAATTTGACAATCGATTTTCCTCAGATTAGTCGAAATCGCGATCGCAATTTTTCCTGTGTCAACGCAATTTTAAATTTTCAATCATGCGGATATGGTGTAACGGTAGCATTCGAGTCTTCCAAACTCTAGGCACGAGTTCGAGCCTCGTTATCCGCTTGGCAAATTAAACAGTTTATAGATGACAGGTAACAAGTGTGCAGCGGCTTGTACACGAACATATATCTGTAGGGGCGAAGCATCACCGCAGTCAATATGAGATTATAACTAATCACTTATATGCGGTGATGCTTCGCCCTCTTCAAAAACCAGATCTACCCAACTGAAATATCAAATTTGTTTGCGGGTGTGATGTAAAAGCTAGCATCTGAGCGTGCCATTCTCAGCGCATGGGTTGGATTCCCATCATCCGCTTTTGTAGTCCTGTAGCTCAATGGTAGAGCGTTTGCCTTACAAGCAAGATGTTGCGGGTTCAATTCCTGTCAGGACTACCAATTTAGGGAGTGTAGCTCAAAGGATAGAGCGCCGCGCTTCGGACGCGGATGTTGTGGGTTCGAGTCCTACCACTCTCGTTGTTTTTGCCTGATTTTAAGGAGGTTGATTCCATTGAATGATTAATTTTTTATATTAAGAGCGATTCCCTACGGGATAGCTTCGCACGCGCGCACTTTGCGTGTCCCAATCTTTGGAGCCTACATACTTTAGTACGAGAGGAAAGGTAACGCTGTCAAAAACGGCGCGCGTTTGCGAACGAGGAGTGCAATGAACCCGATAGGTAGGCTTAGAAGTAGCCATCCTTTAAAGAGTGTGTAATAACTCATCGGCGGAGTCCCTCTAGTAACTCAGAAAACGCAATGCTCCGATAACTCGCACGCCAATAGTACGCACGGCACAGCCATCCTTAGGGAATTGCACTATTTCACCTTTTAATAAAGTTATAACCAAAGGAGTTTCCCGATGCCTGTAATTGCTATGGAAGTAAAAACCGCGCAAAATCATCCTAATGCTGATGCGCTATATCTCTATAGTTTTGAAGCTTCAGGGCATGATGCAGTGCAAATTGTTGCCAACTCAGAAAACATTTATGATGTTGGCGATATCGTTGCCATAGCCTTAACTGATTCCGTGCTGAAAGATGGCACTAAAATCAAACCGTCAAAGCTGCGAGGTGTTTATTCCTTTGGCATGGCTTTGGGCAAAGTTGAGGCAGCTATTGGCACTGATTTGTCGGCAATTTACTGTCAAGAAACGGTTGCTCAATCAACCGTAATGCAAACATGGCCGAGCATCGAACTGCTGTACAATCTCCGCCGCAGTTTAGAATTGGTTGGGGAAGCTCCGAAGATAACTTATCGAGCTAAAATTAAACTCGACGGTACTAATGGTGGCATTCAAATCTTTACTGATGGTAAAGTTGCTGTCCAAAGTCGATCGCAAATCATTACCCCAGAAAACGACAATCTCGGCTTTGCTCGTTGGGTAAATCAAAACATCGATTTTTTCGCTCAACTGGCGAGTTCCGAACACGTAACTATTTTTGGGGAATGGTGCGGTAAAGGCATTCAGAAACGGACGGCTGTATCTGAGTGCGATCGCAAAATCTTTGCAGTATTTGCGATTCAATTCGGCGGCATAGATGGCAAAGTTGCAAAACTAGAAACCCGCCCGGACAAAATCGGCGATTTTTTGCCAAAGCATCCCGATATTTTTGTCTTGCCTTTTTATGGAGAACCGATTGTTTTGGATTTTGGCGATCGCACTCAACTAGAATCGGCTGTTGACACTCTCAATCAAGCGGTTGATACTGTAGAAAAACTAGATCCTTGGGTCAAAGAAACTTTCGGCATCGCAGGAATTGGCGAAGGCTTGGTAATGTTTCCCGAAAGCGGCGAACTTGCCGAAAGGCTGTCTTATGCGGAACTGCTGTTCAAAGCTAAAGGCGAAAAACACCAAGCTGTAAAAACCAAACAACCTGTTCAAATCGACCCAGAAGTTGCTCAAAGCATTGATGACTTTGTGAATCTGTTTGTAACGCCTGCTCGATTAGAACAAGGAGTGACAGAAGTTTGTTCTGGTCAATTTGACATGGCAAAAATTGGAGCATTTTTGCAGTGGTTTATGGCTGACGTGCAAAAAGAAAGTGCTGTTGAATTAGAGGCTGCTGGCTTAACCTGGAAAGAGGTTAATAAAGCAGTAATGAATGCCGCTAAAAAATGGTATCAGGATAAATCTAAAACTTTGTAGGTGTTGGATTTGCCATAATTAATGTAGGGGCGGGTTCGCCAACAATAACTGCCTACAACTAACAATCTCATAAACCCGCCCCCACCCAACGACAATACTTCGGACAGTTTTTTAACGACTCTGTAAGCGTTACAGCGTAAGCCCTGGCATTTTTAATGGTTTTTTGAAACTCCGGGCTAGAGTTAAAGATTGAAAAAATACTCATACCTATAGCCATCAAGGGTTTGAGATACTCGATTAGATCTAAAACTGTCCGGAGTATTGAACGACAAATCCCAATTAATTGAATGAACATGATGTTAATTGTTGAAAGCTTTGTAGGTGTTGGATTTGCCATAATTAATGTAGGGGCGGGTTCGCCAACAATAACTGCCTACAACTAACAATCTCATAAACCCGCCCCCACCCAACGACAAATCCCAATTAATTGAATGAACATGATGTTAATTAAAGATTGCCCATAAATCAAAGAAACCGGGTTTTTCATACAATCTGCGAACTACAGCGAAGTATTTTCGCAAAAAACCCGGTTTCTGGCCACCCGCACGCCAGCCTTATTAACAAACAATACGGGAGTGTAACTCAACTGGATAGAGTGTCGAGCTTCTACCTCGAATGTTGTAGGTTCGAGTCCTACCGCTCCTGTTAAATGGGTTCGTAGCTTAACTGGAAAAGCATCTAGCTGGCCGCTAGAAAGATATCGGTTCAAATCCGATCGCAATCCACCAACTTTGGGTCTGTAGCTTAATCGGAAAAGCGCTTAGTTCGCAACTAGGAAAATGTCGGTTCGAGTCCGACCAGTATCCACCAAAAAGGGGTCATAGCTCAATTGGTAGAGCGCTTGCCTTGCACGCAAGAGGTTAGGAGTACCCTTCGGGAAGGCTTCGCCTACGATTCTCCTTGATTCCATGCGGTATCTGAAGTCGAAGCGGTCGAGACGCTAGCCTGTGAAGCTAGTTATTAGCGGGTTCAAGTCCCGTCGGATACCCCTTGGAAGATGCCGCTAAACAGTTGGCAACTGGTCTCGAAAACCAGGGTACAGGCAACTGTAAAGGTTCGATTCCTTCATCTTCCTTTTAATATCAAATCTAGTTAATTATACCGATGTATTGTAGGGGCAAAGCACTGCTGTGTTCTTACCGATGCGGTGCGATTTGGCAAGGATTTGATGTCACCACCAGAAGTCGAAAAGCGAGACTCCGTGCTGATAACGCGGCGATAGGAGGGGCAGTACCTCCCTGGTGGATTTCCTATGTTTGAGCCATAGGAATCATGGATATTTTGCATCATGGAAGATGCCGCTAAATGGTCAGCAACTTGTCTTGAAAACAAGGGTACAGGTAACACCTGTAAGGGTTCGATTCCTTCATCTTCCTTATTGAAATATTCTGGGAATTGGCAAATAGATTTGCTATCCTGTAGCCATAGAAATTGTGGGGAGGTCGCCTAATTTGGAATGGCACCGCAAAAACTAGGCAAAGCGGCTCTCAAAAGGACGATCGCGTTTGTTGAGTAGGGTAAAAAGTTGCTTCGCGACGTTCCCTGAAAACACAAACTAGCAGCGGGTTGCAGATGCACTGAAAGGAATTAACAGTCCGAGATGGGGGCAGTTCCCGTCTGCTTGCGGGCAGTAAGGAAGCGCGTTTCCTGAAAGTTGCCGTCGATCGATGCGGGTTCGAGTCCCGTCCTCTCCATTCTTGGTTCAAAACCGAGGAATTTCAACCCGTGCCCTGACTCTCAAAGCATACATACTCGGCTGTTAACCTAAAGATTACCCACATCCTGTAATAAATTTGATCCCCCATATTACAGCTCCAGAAATTACCGTTAAAACCCCTAATATCGTCACATTTGTGAGAATTAGTGGAATTTGCCCAATCAAACCAAGACTAACAGCAAGACTAGCAATTATTTTGAACAAGAAAAATCCTCCGACCACTGGAACACTTGTGGCTCCGATCGTTGCGATAATTAAACCGCTCATCGTAAAAAGGATAAAACCTAAAAATAATAGCAAACAAATCGATGCAATAATTCGTATCAAATTGGGATGAGGGCAAAACGAAGTTTGGGCAAGTAGCGTTTGACCAAAGTCTATTTTTAATGAGAACATGGCTTCTTAGTAATTTACATTAGTCAACTAAAATACACATTCAAAATTTTAGCACTTGAGTGTAAATCAGGACTTGTCCGAAAGCTTACAGGATATGAAGTTTTTAATAAAAAAGAATCCCCGCAGTTATGGGGCGGGGAGTGTCAAGCACTTGCACTGGTTGAACCTCAGTTACCGTGCGGGTCTAGATCCGGGTCATAGCTGCACGTTGGCCGCAGTCGGGTCATCAACTGCTTCAACAAAAAGCCATTGCTGTTCCAAGCGGTATAAGGACTGGCCCCTTGTCCTTTGAGGGACAAGGTTTGTCGGGCTTTGTTGTGGCAGATAGTTGCCAGCAGGCTAACGACAGCCACTAAGCCGAGTTCATCGACAAGGGCTTCGAGTTCATGTTGGGTCACAAGTACACCTCCAGGGTTGACTATTTCCTGAAGTATACCATAGAGTACCCTTTAAGGGTACTACAAGTATATTGATAGTTACTTAGACTCTTGTTCGTCCACGAGGTTGTATTCCTTGACGGCCGCCATGACTAGCAGAGTGGACATAGGAACTCCAGTCTGCTGGGAGATTTTTCTCAGTTTTTCGTGCAAACTCTTGGGAACTGTGACTTTAATCACACCCGTCTCTTCTTTGTCAGCCATTGCAAGCAGTCATATTTAGTTGACATCAGCTTATCTTCTTTCGGAGTATCGATCGCCCTTTCCTCCAATTGCCTCTAGCCATACGGGCGATCGCACAGTTGAAAAGCACTACTGCTACCATGGTTTCAGCCTTGGTGATTCCCAAAACTTCTTAACAAACAATTTTAAACATGAGAAAACTCATATATTACGTCGCTTCCACCGTTGACGGGTTTATTGCTCGCGAAGATGGCTCCTTTGATTGTTTTCCGATGGCAGGAGAGCATTTCGCCGATTTGTTCGATCGCTTTCCCGAAACCATTCCGGCGCACCTTCACGAAGCGGTGGGAATTAATTTTTCAGGAAACAAGCAATTTGATGCTGTTTTGATGGGGCGCAAAACCTATGAAGTCGGGCTAAATGTCGGTTTGACTAATCCTTATCCCAGCTTGAAACAGTATGTCTTTTCGCGCAGTATGCCAGCCAGCCCAGATGGGAATGTTGCACTGGTGTCGGACAATGCTGTTGAATTGGTTCAGGAATTGAAGCAGGAAACAGGTAAAGATATCTGGCTGTGCGGTGGCGGTGAGTTAGCGGCAACGGTGGTTTCAGAGATTGATGAGATGATTGTCAAGTTGAATCCGGTAGTCATTGGGGCGGGCATTCCGATGTTTGCCAGGGCGATCGCGCCTACTAATCTGGAATTGGTCGATCGCAAAATCTACAGTAACGGCTTCATGCTGCTGCACTATCGATTGCAAAAATGAGGTGTTTGGGCGATCGGATCGAATAGCATCAGATCGTACATTCAGGAATTGATTGGTTTACAATAAGTCTAAATTTGCCAATCATTAGACATAGAAACCATGAGCATTCAAGTTCTCAAGTTAGAATTGATTCAATGGATTTTGCTATTAAAGGATATCGAACTTTTAAACGAAATCGAAAAACTAAAAGAAAAGTCACCCGAAAAGAGTGCTGTCCTAAAACCTCGTCAATTTGGCTGCGGCAAAGGAATTTTTACTCACGTTGCGGATGATTTTGATGAAACACCTGCTGGTTTTCAAGAATAACAGTACCATGTAAAATTGTTATAATCTCAAATTGTGGTAATCTCAATCTACAGCAACAGCTTCATGTTGCTGTATTATCGAGTGAAGCACGACGAAGGCAAAATTTTAGGTTCAAGTTATGATCGATTTAAAACAGTTTAACTATTACTTAGTCATCGATCTGGCAGCAACCTGCTGCGATCGAGGAACTATCCCACGAAATCAGATGGAAATCATCGAGATAGGAGCAGTGATGGTAGATTCCAAAAAGCTAAAAATCGTTGATGAATTTCAAACCTTTGTCAAACCCATTCGCAATCCGATCTTAACTGAATTCTGCACGTCCTTAACATCGATCGCCCAAACCGAAATCGATGGCGCCCCAACATACCCCGAAGCTAGTGCCCTGCTGGAAAACTGGCTTTCTGGCTACTCAAATGGCGTATTTGGTTCCTGGGGCGAGTTCGATCGCAAACAATTTAAAAAGGATAGCAATTTGCATCAAGTCCCGTTTCCCATTGCTTATCCTCACGTCAATCTCAAAAAAATATTTACAAAAACGCAAGGTTTGCCAAAACGATACGGTATGGCACAAGCTTTAAAACTTGCGAGATTCCGGCTGAAAGGAACTCCTTACCGAGGAATTGATGATGCCAAAAATATCGCTAGATTGTTGCCTTATATTTTAGGCAAAAAAAGCTTAGTTAAGAAGTAACATTTTTTAATTTCACAATCTGGCGATTGATAATTCAATCGGAGATACAAAGCAGATAAACACAAATTAACGCAGATATAGCCTTTCTCAAACAAGTCAGGTACGTTGTTGGGCTTAAGCCCTCTTAATTCAGTGGTCATATAAGCTATCAGTCATACCTCATCTTTTTGATAAAGGCTATAATTGCAAAAAACCAAAGTTAATCAAAGCAAAAATATTTGTATTTATTTGCTTTTATATGCCGTTAAAAATAAAAAATATTTAGGTAAAACTTATGAAGAATCTAAAACAATTCGACTATTATCTAGTGCTAGATTTGGAAGCAACCTGCTGTGACAAAGGATCGATCGCCCGAAATCAGATGGAAATTATCGAGATCGGCGCCGTGATGGTAGAGCCCACAACCCTAACCATCGTCGATGAATTTCAAACATTCGTCAAACCCGTGCGTTATCCCATTCTCACCGAATTCTGCACGTCGCTAACGTCCATCGCCCAAACGGAAGTCGATCGGGCTCCAAGCTACCCCGAAGCAAGCGTAATGCTAAAAAACTGGCTGTCTGGCTACCCAAATGGTGTATTTGGTTCCTGGGGAGAATACGATCGCCAACAATTCAACAAGGATAGCAACTTTCATCAACTTCCTTCACCCATTGCTTATCCTCACATCAATCTCAAAAAAATGTTTTCAGAAACCCAAGGTTTGCCCAAAAAATACGGCATGGAAACAGCCTTAGAACTTGCAGCTTTACCCCTAACAGGAACTCATCACCGAGGCATTGACGATGCTAGGAACATCGCTAAATTGTTGCCCTATATTCTAGGTCAAAAAAAGCTGAAATAAATTTTCATACTTTTCACAAATTACACATTTTATAGCGGTTATCAGAAAGATGAGGTACGTTGTTGGGCTTCAGCCCTCTGAGTTTGTGTGGTTATAGAAGCCGTCAGTTATACCTCATCTTTTTGAGAAAGGCTATATCTGCGTTCATCGGCGTTAATCCGCCCTAATCTGCGGTTGCAAAAACGTAGAAAGTCGTGCTTGCGAATTGTATCTGCGTTCCGAAGCGTTAATCCGCCCTAATCTGCGGTTGCAAAAACCCTGGAAAGTGCTGCTGTGCGGACGGCAACTGGCGCAAGAAAACCAGAGTGCAGCAATAAGCTGTAGAGGTTCGACTCCTCCACTTTCCGTTTGATTTAAATTGAGTTATTGGGATTTTTATTCAATCTCAATCCTCTAATTTAAGTCATTGCTTGTGGAAGCATCTCATTTTTGTAAAAAGCATTTTTTCTTTCAGTGCTGTCTCCGCTCGCGTGCTTGATAAAGCACGTAAGTTCCGACAGCACTACAAATGCAAAACAGAGATATTCCATTGCTTGTTCACCCTAAAAGGAAAGTAAAATGTAATGTCACGCACCAAATTTGAACGGACTAAACCCCACGTCAATGTCGGTACAATCGGTCACGTTGACCACGGCAAAACAACCCTCACAGCAGCGATAACGATGACCCTAGCTGCATTAGGACGGGCCAAGGCTAAAAAGTACGACGAAATCGATGCTGCACCTGAAGAAAAGCAGCGGGGAATCACAATTAATACGGCTCACGTTGAGTATGAAACGGGCGATCGCCATTACGCACACGTTGATTGTCCGGGTCACGCTGATTACGTGAAAAATATGATTGTGGGTGCCGCTCAAATGGATGGTGCGATTCTAGTTGTGGCTGCAACAGATGGTTCGATGCCTCAAACTCGCGAACATATCTTGTTAGCGCGGCAAGTTGGAGTGCCCAAGCTGGTTGTCTTTTTGAATAAGAAAGATATGGTAGACGATGAAGAAATTGTGGAGTTAGTAGAATTAGAAATTCGCGAACTTCTAAGTTCTTACGGTTTCCCCGGCGATGATATTCCAATAATTGCTGGTTCGGCACTCAAAGCGCTGGAAAAGATGACTGCTAATCCCAAAATTCAGCGCGGCGACGATGATTGGGTTGACGGTATTTACGATTTGATGGATGCGGTTGATTCTTACATTTCGACGCCCGAGCGCGATATTGACAAGCCTTTTCTAATGGCTGTGGAAGATATTTTTTCCATCAAAGGACAAGGAACAGTCGCGACAGGAAAAATCGAACGCGGTCAAATCAAGGCCGGCGATACTGTGGAATTGGTGGGAATCAACAACACTCGCACCGCCAAAGTTGTCAGCATCGAAATGTTCCAGCAAATTCTTGATTCTGCCATTGCTGGCGATAATGCCGGCTTGTTGCTGCGCGGCATCCAAAAGCACGAAATTGAGCGGGGAATGGCGATCGTCAAACCCGGTTCAATTAAGCCTCATACTTTGTTTGAATCAGAGGTTTACGTGCTATCGGAAAAAGAAGGCGGCCGCCGAACTCCTTTCTTTGCTGGATATCGCCCTCAGTTTTACGTGCGAACAACGGATGTTACCGGTGCGATCGCATCTTTTACTGCCGATGACGGAATGGCGATCGAGATGGTAATGCCGGGAGACCGCGTTAAGATGACTGTAGATTTGATGCAGGCGATCGCAATTGAACAAAATATGCGTTTTGCCATCCGTGAAGGCAATCGTACCGTCGGTGCGGGCGTCGTCTCCCGAATTCTGAAGTAGGCGAAAGGGCGATCGGCTAAAATCAGTAGGGCGGGCTTTTGCCTGCCTTACTGATTTGTTTAATGATCAAAATACTGGCAGGTAAGTCAGAAATATTTCCAACTCAGCATCGTCCTTGTCCAGAGAAGGTGCGTTGATGTAATATAAAGTTATGTAGGTTATTAAATTAAATTCCTGTAAATCCTGGCATAAGTATTGATGGCTCGATCAAGATTCTGTTTTTGGCATCCGATCCTAGTGATGCTGCCCGACTGCGCTTGGGATGTGAACTTCGAGAAATTCGTGAAAAGCTCCAATTGGCTAGGCATAGGGAAAAATTTACTCTAGAATCCCGTGAAGCGGTTCGTCCAGGAGATATTACTCAGGCAATCTACGATATTGAGCCACAAATAGTTCATTTTTCCGGACATGGCACAAGTTCAGGCGAACTTTGCGTTGAGAATATCTTAGGTATGGTTCAGACTATTAAGCCTGAAGCCCTAGCCTCTCTTTTTGAGCTGGAGGTTGAGCGAGTTGACTGTGTGGTATTGAATGCTTGTTACTCAGAAATCCAGGCAAAAGCTATTGTTCAACATATCCCTTACGTCATTGGTATGAGTCGGGAAATCGGAGACAAGGCTGCAATCACATTTGCTGTTGGTTTCTACAAAGCATTAGGAGCGAATCGTAATGTAGAGCAAGCTTACCAAGCTGGTTGCGTGGAAATAAGAATGGAAGATATTCCGGAACATCTAACTCCTGTTATTCTAAAAAAAAAATCTGTAGAGACAAAGCCAGAAATAACCAGATATGTACTGATATTGACAGCAACGATTGACGAAGTAAATCAACCATTAGCAGAAGCTATTGTTGCACATTTACGCAAGATATCCAAAGATGCGACTTTGACACTATCCAGAATTGAGCGGGGAAGTATCAGACTTGTTTTGGAAGGTTCCACAGCCGGATTAGAAAGACTTAAAACTCTGTTTATAAATGGTAAAATGACTGAAATACTTGGTTTACATATTGAGGGTATTCAGACTCTATCTAGGAATTTAAGGAATGATGATATACTCATAAGCGTAGGTACAAGGAAGAATAGTACGCCTATTATCATGAGTCAACCTAGTAGAAAGTTTAACTACGCTCTGTGGAGCTTAATTATTGCTGGTGTGGCAGCTATCGCTGCTGTAGCAGTAGTTCCAGATATTAGATGTTTCATAGGTTTGAAGTCAGAATTATGTGTTGGTGTTGTTCCACAAAAAGAGGTCGAGCTACTTGTGCTAGGACATAACGGAGAATCTTTGGAAGGAGTAAGCGTTCGGGTAGTTGCTCAAGGACCACCTGAACCACCATTACGCACCGATAGTAATGGTTATGTCACTGTGAAAATTGCAAGCAAAGGAACTGCGCGTGTCTTTCTACAGAAGCAAGGCTATCCGGTTCAAAATTTTACCATCAATTTAGCAAACGAGCAAAACACACTCAGAACTATTACACTTGATCCATCTGGTCAACCAGATGTTAAAATCGAGCCATCGGTTCCTACTTCTACTCCATCTTTTCCGCCTACTCAAAGTCCTACACCTACTCAAAGTCCTATACCTACGGAAAACACTGATGTTTTACTCAATCGTAAAGGTAGTCTGAGTTCTCTGAAAGATAAAGATCGATATGAGTTTACTCTAGGCAATCCAGCTATCGTCAATCTCTACTTAGAGGATGTGGATAATGAAACTTGGATCGGTTTGTACGGAGAAGATGGAAATGGTTCACCTCAAAACTATACAATAAGGGAAAATACTGCCACTCAATCGAAGTCGGGAAAAATCAATGTGTCTTTAGAGAGTGGCAAATACTTTGTTTCTATTCGACGCAAAGGCGGAGACACAAGTTATAAACTTCAGGGCATTAACTATACAGCAAGAAGCAAAGACCTGGGTTCCTTAAAGACTGGGACTCCGAGCGAGCATAAATCTTCTTTAGATAGAGAAAACCGTCAGCAGTTTTATCGCTTCAATCTAGGTAATCCTGGTACTGTGAACTTGGAACTCAAAGGAGTACAGAATGAAACCTGGATAGGGCTTTATAATGATGATGGGAGAGGGTTACCTACAAGTTATACAATAACTGACTTTACTGCTACTAGCTCTAAAGCAGGGAACAGAGAGGCAAAACTAACCAGTGGTAATTATATCATCTTAGTATCGAGGCAAGGAGGAGATACACCTTACTCTCTGTCTGTCAGTACAACTGCTCCATAAGTGGGTAAGAGAGTTGCTGGGGTGCATAATCTATTACAGAAGCGATCGAACTTACATTAGGTATTCAATAAGAGCGATCAAAATCATACATCGCTAGTTTATTCTATTTCCAACTCCTGGCTTATCTCTGAAACCTGCCCCTCCATATCAATAATTTACGATCACGAAATTGCCAGCGATCGCACTTTTTGCAATTCCGGCAATTTGAAAGCCAAAACAATATCTGCTTCTTCAGGAATTCCCGCCACCATCAACTCGATCGCCCTTACACAAAAACTGGCAAGCAGGCGATCGCCACAAAAATTATTTACTAAAACACTTGCATTTTTAGAATAGTTATGTTAAAGTAGTCTAGATGCGGGAGTATAGCTCAGTTGGTTAGAGCAGGTGACTCTTAATCTCAAGGTCGAAGGTTCAAGTCCTTCTACTCCCATCAACCCCTAAACCTTATGGCTAGGCGATTTAGGAATCTGACTCAATCTCTGGTTGACCGTTTCCACTCATTTTTCGCTAGATTTGCTTGGATTTTTGAGTCTGCTTATTGTGTACAGCTTACTATTTTTCCCCCAGACAGGAAAACGGGTTATTTCGAGATGAATTTAAAATGACTGAAACAACGTAAAATCGTTAATTAAGTGATACGGTATAATTCAAGTTCTACTCCCATCCTCAAACAACATAGTAGAATCTCATTACCCGCAAGCTGTAGTGTTCTAGTCAATCTTAAAAAATTGAAAAGAATATTTGAGTCAATGAGCTTGTAAAATAATTTTCATGAACATCCAGCAATTTGTTGACAACTCTCTCGGACAATGGCGATCGCAGCGCAGCGCCCATCACTTGACTTTCCGACACTTTGAAGCGATCGAGTCAGTCATTGATATCGTTGCACTCTCACCCGATGATGCTGCCGTAATCGACCTCTGCAAATCCTACAACATCGACCCAGCCCAAGCAGTAAACCCCTTTCACATGGCATGGGAAGGCCAGTCAGATTGGGATGAAAACGCTGAAATGAAAGGCAGTTGCATCCTCGTACCCATCCCAGATCCGACAGTCCCCAATCGCGGTAAACTACTGCGAGACCAAGGATATGCCGAAACCATTCCCGCCGCCGCAGACTATCACATCACAGACGATGGAACCTTTGTGCTCCTGACAAGCTACGATAACGCCGCCGCCGAAGAAAAAATTTGGTTCGCCAATCCCAACCTGCGCTTTCGCGTTTCCCTGATCAAAACCAGTAAAGGAAGTGGAGTTGTCACCGCATCATTTTCTTCAGAAATTCGATCGCTCTCCGGCAAATAATACCAATTATCCAAAATCATGCAACAATATTTGTACGGTGCGCCGCCACAAAAAATCCCTAACTTTACAATATCGCAGCGACGCACCTTACCTAAAGAGTTGATATCAAATCCACTCTTCATCATCCTGTATTAATCTCTCTATTCTCTCTCTGTGTCCTCTGCGCTCTCTGCGGTTAAATCATTCCGATGCAACCAGAAACGATATGATGAAACAAACAGAAAAATTGTTTTGTACCCAGAGTTTTGATAAATGGTAGAGCGCTTCTCAATCAAGTGATGTACTCACCGCCAATTACCAATTACGAATCCGTATCTCACTTGATAATTGCTATATAACAAAGTAAAAAAATGATAAATTCAGTTAAAATCAATAATGATTTAATCGTTCTGGCTCAGTGGATGGCAGGGGACTTCAGCAACTACAAACAATCCTTTGAAAAGCCCCAACAATTTGCCCACATTCATATCTTCTTCCGGCCCTTACCCTGGTTTTTTTTTAATGCCATTGGATTTTACTCCGAGCAGGTTTATGACCATGACCTCTGGACTCCCTACCGTCAAGGAGTCCACAAATTAATCGACCAAGGAGAACAAATTTATATTGAAAATTATAGTCTCAACGATCCAGTACAGTACGCCGGAGCAGCACGGGAATTAAGCATTCTCAAAACAATTAAACCAGATTGCATTCAACGGCGCTACAATTGCTCCATGGTTTTCAAACGAGAAGGAGAAATGTTTCGTGGTAGTGTAGAACCAGGCAACCAGTGTCTTATCGAAAAAAAAGGTTGTTCAACCTATCTCATCAGCGACGTGGAAATTACCGAAACAACCTGGAAAAGTCTCGATCGCGGTATGGACGTAAACACTCACCAACAGATTTGGGGATCGGACTTCGGCTCTTTGTCCTTTGAAAAGCGCCAAAGTTTTGCCGCAGAGCTACCACCTATCTAAATTTTACCACCGACGAATTTACTGGCGATCGCAGCACATACTACAGCCACACCTATATACCCTAAAAGACTCCTGCACCCTAAAAAACTCCTGTAGTACGTGAAACAGCAACCTCGCCTGCAATGTTACATTATGTAAAGTTTTCTAATATAACATCCAATTATGGTAAATTTTCACATAACACAATAGTGGAGATTTTTTAAATGGTTTTTGGACCTGCATCTCGACTTGGAGTCAGTTTATTTGAAGAAACACCCTGTTTAGAACTGATTCCAGGACGTTCACAAGAAGAAGTAGAAACCATTATTCGTGCCGTCTACCGGCAAGTTTTGGGTAATGCTTACGTCATGGAAAGCGAACGGGCGACAATTCCTGAATCGCAATTCAAAAGTGGTGCATTGAGTGTACGCGAATTTGTCCGCGCTCTTGCCAAATCCGACGCTTACCGTTCTCGCTTTTTCGATACTTGTCCTCGCTATCGGTTTCTTGAACTGAATTTCAAACATCTTCTCGGTCGCACTCCCGATGGCCTAGAAGAAATGAGAGTTCATAGCACTATCTTAGATACTGAAGGTTACGAGGCAGAAATTGATTCTTACCTCGACAGCGATGAATACCAAAACGCCTACGGCGAAAATATCGTTCCCTACTACCGAGGCTACAAAACCCAACCAGGACAAAATATGGTTGGGTTTACTCATATGTTTGCTCTCTTGCGCGGTGCTTCCAGCAGCGATTTCAAAGGAAGTCTTTCTGGAAAATCCCCAGTTTTGAACAAATACGTGATTCAGGAAACCCCTGTAGCAGTCATTCCTCCTTCCGGCGGTTCAGTTGGGGATGGTTGGTCATTTCCCGATAGACAGCGCGGTGCTAAAAGTGTTTACAACGTTGCTTCTGGTGACGAAGGTAAGGTTTTCCGTATCGAAGTAACTGGCTATCGCACTTCTGCAAAAAATCGGGTTCAAAAAATTCGGCAGAGCAACCAAGTTTATGTAGTGCCGTTTTCCAGACTTTCCCAAGAATATCAACGCATCCACAAACAAGGCGGCGTAATTGCCAGCATCACTGCTGTCAACTAGAAACCGTTTAAACTTATAGCTTCACGACTTGGGGAATTACCTCCCTGAGCGTGTTTTTCTTCAATCCTTAATTCCCTGTTTTGAAACGTTATTTAGTCTTAGGAGAAACTCAATGAGTGTGGTTTTAGATGCACCAGTAGAACTTTGGTCTGCTAGCAGTTCCGATGATACACAGGCCGTAATTCGGGCAGTTTACAAGCAAGTGCTGGGTAATCCCCACGTGATGGAAAGCGAACGCCTGACTGTGCCAGAATCCCAGTTGTGCGATGGTGCGACGACTGTACGGGAATTTGTCCGCGCTGTGGCAAAATCTGATTTCTATCGCAGTCGGTATTTTGAATCCTGCGCTCCCTACCGCTTTGTCGAGCTAAACTTTAAACATTTGTTAGGTCGCGCTCCCTTAGACCAAGCAGAACTTTCCGAGCATATTCGCATCTGTATCGAAAAAGGTTACGATGCAGAAATTGACTCCTACCTAGACAGTCAAGAATATGAGGACAAATTTGGCGAGAATACAGTTCCTTATTATCAAGGAGCCAAGAGTCAACTCGGACAAAAGCAAGTTGGCTACAATCGCACTCTTTCCCTGTATCAAGGTTATGCAGGAGTTGACAGTGCTTTTACCGCTTCTCGCTTAGTTGAGTTCGTAGCTGGTAATAGTGGTAACAAAATTACTTTACCAAGCACAGGCGGTCGCATTAGTGCAGCAAAAGATGCCACCGAAAAAATGTTCAAGATTGTAGTCAAGGGAGCTAAATTTGATAGCCCTCGCCGAGTGAGCAACACTGAATATCTTGTCTCTGGTGGGAAGATGACCCCCCAAATTCAGCGCATCCATCGCGCTGGCGGAAAAATTGTCAGCATCACCGAAGTTGCTTAACTCATAGACTGATGACATGAGGCTGAAGTCAGGCATAACCAGAAACTTTCTTGGGTTCCCCTGCCTAAGCTGAGCTAGATTCTTATATCGTTTTTTTTGATGTAGGTTTCCTATCTTATACTTTCTCTAGAGCGAGTTTATTATTCGCTCTTTTTTAGTTTGAAAAAGCCAAAAAATTGATTGATATAAGAAAACGTTAGTTATCTAGGGGAGAAGGAAAAAATATTTGGTCAGAGCGCGTCCAAGACTGTTTCTAAAATGTAAATTCTAAAATGATATTACCCCGAATAGCCGATTAAAAAATGCAGGCTTGCATACAAAGTCGTTACCTAATTTTTTCAGATAAATTTTTGATGTTTGAAACTTTAGACTACCAAGCCGTTGAGAGATTTGAGCAATAGATTTATTGCAAAAATAGTTAGAGATTGTAGGGTGCACCGGGTCGTAGCATAATTTTTAGGCGGGTATCGAGAAAGAGCTGACGCACCCTACTACTGTTTCCCTAATGAGAGCAATTCAAGTCTAATGTATCACCAGTCTAGAAGGATGCTTAATTTCTGTGGAAGCACTCAGACGACTTTGGATGGGAAATCACCGACAAGTTATGCTCTATCAAGCGAAAGAAAGTTGGCAGACACTTCATCACGAACTGCGACAATATTGGTTTAAATACGGAAGTTTTCAGACTAGATTTGATCGGATATTTTACATAAACTAGGTTCGCGGTCAAAAAAAGATTTCGGTGTTAAGATAATTTTGGTAAGTTGCACAAAGTGAACTCTGTTGTTTAAAGTAAGGAAAAGTCCTGCTCTGTTGCGGTTATGGATATTCACGAAATTGAAGCGTTTCTAGATAATTCTGATTTTCAATATCGACTCAAGGCGATCGCAGCTCTGAAAGATTATACACCAGAGATTGCCGTTCCTTTGCTAAAAGCTCGACTCAACGACCCAGAATTTTTAGTCCGTACCTTTGTCAGCAGGGGATTTGGACAACAGCAAAGCGCCGAATCTTTCGCAGCCTTGCTGCAAATCATGAAACTTGATAACACTCCCAATGTGCGCGCCGAAGCGGCAAATTCTCTGTCGCTCTTCGGTAGGTGCGCTGCATCTCATTTAGTGCTGACTTTTGTTCAAGATGACCACTGGCTGGTGCGTCGCAGCATTCTGGCGGCGCTGGTGGATATGGAATGCTACAACGAAGTTTTTGAGGTGTGCGTTGAAGCCTTGGCTGGGGAAGATATGACTACCCAGGAAGCTGCTGTGGACGCGCTCGGTGCTTTAGCCGGAAGCAGTCAGGAAGCAGCAGCCTTGGCTCGGTTGTTGGCGCTGGCTGGTTCTGAGTATGAAGGGATTCGCCAGCACACTGCATCTGCTTTGAAGCATTTTGATGCTCCAGAAGCGAAGCAGGTGTTGAGTCAACTGCGGCAAGACTCCCACCATCGAGTGGTTGGTGCTGCTTTAGAAAATTTGCTCGATCGCAACTAAGAATATTTTATAATCTTTCTGATGTAACATGAGGCGACCTTATGGGCATTGGGCATTGGGCATTGGGCATTGGGCATAGGATTGGAGCCCCTGTACCTGACTACCATTGAGAACCGCTATATCAACTTCTAGAGCCAGAAACCGGGTTTTTTCTGGAAATTATGACTTGAAGTGCGAGGAATGTGGGCAAACAACCCGGTTTCTTGAATTTCTGTGGTTAATTCCTGCGATTGTTAAACAATCAAGCTTGACTGAACTTTTTTAAGCCAGCGATTAAATTGTCAAAAGCAAGAGCAGATAAATCCTGTTCCTCAGAACACAATTGCTGTAAGCTAACTGTTTTTAATTGTTCTAATCCACAGAGCATCGCCGCCACGGGAACTCGCAATTCTTGATAAAGTAGTTCCATGTTTTCTAGTCCTGCTTGACTGGTGAATTCCGGGTTTTTCCCTGCTATACTATAGGAGACGGAGCGCAAGAAATGCCAAAAATCTCGCCAACAGGCTTCGGCGCGTTCAGGAGGATAGAGGTCATTGTCTGGTTCGGTGATATTTGGAAAGTCGGCTAACACTTTTTCCCTGGCATTCGATACAAGATTAGGAGCTTGCTCTCGCAGCAATCTTGCTTGTTCTAACATTAAAGAGATATCGGGAACCAAATTTTTGATATTTTCTAAATCTTCATCTGTGAGATATCGACCTTCATCGTCAGCCTTTTGAAAAATGGCAATTACTTCATCTGGATAGATATTTTTCCAAGTAGCAAAGCTGACTATTCTGGCTTTGGGAATTAATTGTTTTGCTCTTTCACTTAATTGCATAGCTATTAAAATTTTTCCGAGGTCATTGAGTACAATTCAAGTTATAGACTAGAATTATGAGAAGTTTTATTAAGATTTGTTACGTTTGAGAGAGTCAAAGATGAGAGTGTGGTAAAAACTCTTTATTAGATTTAAGTGCGATCGCACCTTTGGTTTCATAACGAAATATTACTTTGTTATCCATAAAAGAGACGAGGCTTAGGGCGATCGCCTATTATCCTGTGTTCAGGGAGAGATTGAAGGAGCTAAATTATAATCTATGTTTAAGCCATTTCAGCAATTTCTAGAAAAAGAACTGTTTGAGAACTTTGCACTAGAGAGCCGTCCCATTCCCTCTGGATTGGAATCTGTGGTGAGTGAAAGAGGTAAAAATCCCGCCACAATTCAAAGTTGGTGCTATGAATGCCCAGAATTGAGAAAAATTCGCTACACCTACATCGATGCTGGGGAAACGGCACAAATTTTTAACAGTGTCATTTATCCAAGCCACAATTACGATGTGCCGTTGCTAGGGATTGATTTTTTAGCGTTTGGACAAAAGAAAATCTTGGTGGTGATTGATTTTCAGCCGTTATTTCGCGATCGCCCTTACACAGACAAGTATATCGAACCATTGACCGAAATTCGAGCTAAATACAGCTCGTTGGTACAAGACTTAGAAATGAAGTTTTATGATGCCAACCAGTATTTTTCCAAGAATTTGCTCTTTGCCAAAACCGACGCCGAAACAGTAGTGAACCAATTGTTTCCCGCCTATCAAGAATACGTCCAGTTGTACTGGCAAATGCTACACCAAGCTACACCCCTGTCATCTCCCGAAGAAATTCAGCGGATTGTGAAAGCACAAAAAGAATACGATCAGTACAGTGCAGAAAGAGACCCCGCATCCGGGCTGTTCGGCAGCTATTTTGGTCATGAATGGTCAGAGCGCTTTTTGTACGAGTTTTTGTTTGAAGATGCTGTTCCCTTAGCGGTTCCCGCCGGGACAAAATAAATTAAAAATGACTCTCTATCAGCCTTTTTTAGATTACGCCGTCCCCCTGCTCGGGGAGCGGCTTGACTTAGCTCCCTATCCGATTCCAGCAGGTTTTGAAAAAAAAGAATGTATTACTGGGAAAGGAAAAAAAGAGCAGTTGGTTGTCACTAGCAGCTATGCTTTTCAATCTCCCAAACTGCGACAAATTCGGGCGGCTCACGTTGAGGGCGGTGATGCTCTTCAGGTTTTAAATTTTGTAATTTTCCCCCAAATTAATTATGATTTGCCTTTTTTTGGGGCGGATTTGGTGACTTTACCGGGGGGACATTTGATTGCTTTGGATATGCAGCCGCTTTTTCATGATGCGGCTTATCAGAAGCAATACTCAGAGCCGATTTTACCGATTTTTAACAAGTATCAAAAAGATTTGCCCTGGGGGGGAGATTTTCCTGAAGAGGCAAAACCTTTCTTTTCTCCTGCTTTTCTGTGGACTCGTCCTAAGGAAACTGAGGCGGTGCAAACTCTTGTGTTTGATGCTTTTAAGGATTATCTACAAGCTTATCTCGATTTGGTCGATCGCGCGCAACCAGTCACGGACAGTCAGAGATTGGCCGAGATTCTTCAGGCTCAACGCAACTATATCAACTATCGTGCTGCGAAAGATCCTGCGAGGGGAATGTTTCTGCGCTTCTATGGTGAGGAGTGGACTGAGGAGTACATTCACGGTTTTCTATTCGATTTGGAACGCCATTTATAGGAAAATTAAAATTTGTTTGTAGTGAGGACTTTAGTCCTCTGAATTTGCGGACTAAAGTCCGCACTACAAACGGAATTTGCGGACTAAAGTCCGCACTACAAACGATATCTAACTTGCAAGACTTTGAGCTGTATTATTCCGAGTATAAGGGTTCCAAGTACCTAACTCTTTGGAACTGCGACTGCAAAGCATCGCTCTCGTTTCCGGGTTCAATCCTTGTACTAAGCTGAAATCAGCACCAGCAATACTTTGCAATTGATCTAAATTTGCTCCAGTCAAATCAGCAGCCCGTAAATCTGCACCTTGCAATTCAGCTCCAATTAACATGGCATTTCGCAAATAAGCACCAGTCAAAAAAGCATTCTGAAGATTAGCCCCACTTAAGGCCGCTCCTTCTAAATTTGCTCCCGTTAAATCTGCTCCGCTGAGATAAGCACCTCGCAGATTGCAATAACTTAAATCCGCTCCTCGGAGATTCGCTGCATTCAAAAAAGCTCCACTCAGACTAGCTTTCGGGCCAATAGCTTCGGATTTTTGGTAATTAAATCCTTCTGGCCACACAGTCTTGCTATCGTATAAGGCTAATTTTAATTTAGCTGCTTCTAGGTTGGCATCAACTAGATTGCAGCCTTGTAAATTAGCTCGAAAAAAATAACTTTCTTGTAAATTTGCTCCACTCAAATTGGCGTCTCGCAGATTAGCCCGCCGAAAATCTACTCCCTGGAGATTTGCACCTTGGAAATTAGTTTTGCTGAGGTTGGCACCAATCAAGTTTGCTCCGCTCAAATCAATCCCGGATAAATCCATTTGGCTGAGGTTGATTCCCTGGAGGTTGGTTTGAGCTAGACTTTTGCTTTCCTCGATAGCTTGTAAAACTTCTGTGAGAGTAAGGGGTTCAGAGAGGAAAAATGAGTGTTGACGAAGTACCATTATATTTTTGAAGATTTATTGATGGAATTGCTCAAAGTTGTCCGGTGTCATTTATCCTAGGATTTGACTGTTGTGCGATCGCCAGAAAGTTAATTTTCTTAACCAAAGTGCGATCGAATTTCCCGCCCATTCCCCCAGACAAGGGGACTTGCTTGGTTCCTCTCCCTAAATAGACATAAAAATGCTGCTAACACCACCGATGACTATGATGGATTTCTTTCGCAAGAGTGAGGGCATTTGGTTCACTCAGCGAACAGTGCATAATTTTGATGCTGCTGCTGCCGATGAGTCGGGAGAATCTAATGTCACTATTGATGTCTTATCAATGGATGATCCCAGAGTTTTAGAGGTTTGTCAACAGCAAAATGTTGATCCTGCTTTGGTTAGTGGGGGATGCAGTTTTATGTGGCAAGATAATTTGGACGATGCCATCCCGAACCAAAATTATGCTGCAATTCTGATTGATTTGCCGAATCCCAATAACCCCAAAAAGGGTAAGTTTCTCAGAAATAGAGGCTACGTTGAAGGTATTCCGGTAATTGGTATTTACAATTTTGCTGATGATGGGGTATTGACTATTGAGACGGAATATGAGACAAATCAAGGACAGGAACGCTGTTGGTTTATTAACGATCATTTTCGAGTGCGAGTGATGACCGTTCAAATGAGTAATGGGGTGAAACAAATGGCATACTGTTCTGAGCGTCGTTGTATTTCTCCGTCTGTTTTAGAAGAGTTGTTGGAACACAACCGCTTGAGAGTTTCTGAGGCTGGTGCGGTGTCCCGTTAAAGTCTCTAGAAAAAATGCTTTTTGATTTGTCAAATTCAACTATTGTCAATATTTTTTTAGGGCGGGCAGGATGCCCACCCCACAGGAAACTGGGCGGGCAGGATGCCCACCCCACAGGAAACTCAATCTTTTGTGGAACTGGCATCTTGCCAGTTCCTAAGAATGCTGTATTATGCGAGTTTAGTTAAACTCGATCGCCTAATTTTTTTCAACTGTTATTAAACTATCAAAACTATGTCTGAAAACGAAGACTTAACAACATCCCAAAGTGATGAATCTGCCGCAGGTTCAACTGAAGATTCAACACAGATAGACGCTGAGGAATTGGTGGAAGTGATTGCGGAATTTGAGCGGTATCGGGAACGTTTGGTGAGTGAAACGATGGCGGCGGCACAAAAGGCTAAGCTGCCACAGAAAGCAGCTATGGCTAAAATTGAGCCGGAACTTGCTAAAATTGATGCTGGGCTAGACAGTATGCGCGCTCAATTGGCGGCTATAACTACTAATAATTAGGTGCAATGATGGTCAATTCTAATACTCAATCTCCTGATGCTTCAATTGTGTTAGCTCATGCAGAAACAGATGCTTTGCTGCAAAAAGTTACTGAACAAATAGATTTAGATACTTTTGATGTTAATGATGCTGAGCTTTTGAAGAGTCTGGTGGAATGTTTGGGCGATACGCGGGGGATGACTCGACTGCGTTGTGCGGAAACTCTGGCGGAAATTGGTGAAGTTGCGACTCCTTTTTTGTTGGATGCTTTGGGAAATCATGTTAATCCGGTTGTGCGGCGTGCTGCGGGTAAAACTCTAACTTTGATTGGCGATCCGACTGCGGTTCCTAATTTAATTCATGCTTTATTGAATGATGAGGATACGGTGGTTAAGGGTTCGTCGATTGGGGCTTTGGCCAGGATTGGTGAACCTTCTGTGCAGCCTTTGTTGGATATTTTAGCATCGAAGGATGTGCCGGAAAGTACGATCGGTCATGCGGCTTGGGCGTTGGCGTTTATTGGGGCGGGTGCGAAGGAGTATTTGTATCGGGCAATAGCTTCAGATTCGCCTGTGGTGAGGGGTGCGGTGGTTGGTGCGATCGCCAAAGTCGCCCAGGAAGAGCCCAAACCGGACTTATTCGAGATTTTGGTGAAGTCTCTGACGGATGTGGATGTTGACGTGCGTTGCGAGGCGGCGGCTGCTTTGGGAAATCTCGCCTACAAGCCTGCAATCCCCAACCTGATTGAGTTGCTGCATGATGGCGATGGCGAAACTCGCAGGGCGGCGGCTTTGTCTTTGATGAAAGTGGGCGATCGAAGTGCGATCGAGCCGCTACAAACAGCCTTAGCGAAGGAATCGGAAGCGGCGATTCAAGGCGTAATTAAGTTAGCAATTTCTCAAATTAAGTAATTAAAAACATGACTGAATCTGAAACCGGGCGGATGTTGCTTTCTCATAACTTTGATATGCCAGAAGATGTTTTTCCGGCCTTGAGTCGAGA
This sequence comes from Microcoleus sp. CAWBG58, assembly GCF_020883045.1. NCBI lineage: Bacteria > Bacillati > Cyanobacteriota > Cyanophyceae > Oscillatoriales > Microcoleaceae > Microcoleus > Microcoleus sp. CAWBG58. Next base: position 28,741 of record NZ_JAHRFA010000053.1, read on the forward strand.
AGATTTAACTCTGGTATTTTTTGAGGGTTTAAGTCAATATCCTGAGATTAAGTGTCGTCAATTAAATCATGCTCATTGGATGGTAGAAGTTCTATTTCCTGCTGATTTTTCTCCGCCTAAAGTTGGGGAATTTTGCGCTGAAGCTTTGGTGAACAAGCGGATGAGTCAAGGGAAAGCTGATGATTCTTTTCCTGATATTTTGATTTTAGCGGGGTTTAAGAAGACTCCGCCATTGAGTGACGATCCTGAAGCGCTGCAAACCGGAGAATGGGGAGTTGATGTGGTGGAAACTCAGTCGGCTGAGAGTTTCTTGATGGCGATCGGCTGGGAGGACAAAACGGCTGGGAAAAGTATTGAGGATGTTTTTAAGGTTGAAAGGAGAAAAGGGTAAAAGGATAAAAGGCTGAGTTAACCAGCCGTGATATCTTTTTGATTGATACTGTTGAAACAACAACCAAACGTCACTCGATACTTAGTCTGCCATTTTTCAACTTTCCTCATCATCTTGTCCTGGTAAATCTAAAGCAATCATTAAAGCGCGATTAAGTTCGGCAATTTTTGCCTCTGAAAGCTTTCCCAGCATTTGCAAAAGTCTAGTTTTTGCCAATACCCGCACTTGATCCGCTTTAACAATTGAATCCCTTTCTAATCCTCCATCAGGAGCTTTAATCAAAACCTGAGATGGAAAAATGCGCTTGTTTTGTTGATAAGTGGTACAGGGAACTGCCAAAACGACTGGACTACTAGCATTAATTACGTCGCGACTGACTATAATCACCGGACGATTTCCCCCTTGTTCAGAACCTTCCACAGGATCGAGACGAGCTAAATAAACCTCTCCTCTTTTCATTCTTGAGACTCCGCTAATTTAAAAGCCTCCCAAGAAGCTGTAGCAAATTCAGCCTCCATCTGTAAAACTTCAGCTTGATATTCTGGATCGCTTGTCATTTCTGCTAGTGCTTCATCAATTTCAGCTCGTTTCAGCGCTGCTAATTCTCGACAAATAGCCCGCATAATAAATTCATCACGACTCTTGGCTTTTCCCTGGTTTACTGCTTTATCAGTCGCTTCTAGTAAATTAGCAGGGAGACTGATTTTTGCTTCAATTGTAGGATTAGACATGAAAATCACTCCTAAATGAAACCTGAATGTTCTCTAGATATCTATCTTAACTCTTTTTTTCAAAATAGTGATGGATTAGGCGATCGAGGATGTTTTAAGGTTGAAAGGAGAAAAGGGTAAAAGGTAAAAGTTGTTTGGAAAGTAAAAGCTCAGTCCCGAAGCGCTGATTTTGAAGTTTACCAAACTATCTATCTCCCCTCGATTAAATGATTGAACTGAAGTTTATTGGGTCTACTAATTTTGAGCATCCTATCCGGACGATCGTGAATCTCAGTTAAACGGTCATTAGTCTCAGTTGAGCGATTATTGCGTGTTTTTCCTTTGGGAATGCTAATATGACCGATACTGACAAAACGATATTCATAAGCATCAAGGAAGTTTTGTTGATGCCAAAATGCTTTGCCGATTTCCTTACAATAGTCAACAAAGCATTTTGCGCCCGTTAGTTGCTGGATAATTTTTGCATTCTGGTCTTTCTTTTTCTTCATCTCAATACAAAAGATGATTTTTTCTGTGGGAGTATCAGCAATGATGACAAAATCTGCGCGTTTGCACTGACCTTTTGAGCTGGTAAAAATCTTGCTTGGTGCTGGGAAAGCATCGGCTTTAATGACAATAACTTGAGCATCATCAGGCATTCCATCAATTGTGACAGAATAGTCAGCAGGCAGAGGCTCTTTGAGTGTAACTTGCTTTTTACCTTTGTGTTCTTCCAATGGCACTGTAGCAGTTTCTTGAATCATCTCTTTGAGGATCGCAATATCAGACATCAATCCTCACCCCAAACAATCGCTTCCTGAATCCGGTTCATTGTTTCAATCGTTGTATCAAAACTCCGGGCTTCAATACCCATTTCAGGGTCAATATCTGCTGGTGTCAGGGTTTGAAATTTATTTGTTGTTGTCTTCCCTACCTCTTCCGCAATATAAACTTTGATTTTGTTAGCCGAAATTAGCTCTACTTCTCGATAACCTTCTTCTTCAGCAATTCGCTTCAGATGAGGTTTGTCGTGGTTAAGCATAATCAATGTATTCAATTCTTTAATAATGTAATCGCTGTGGGTAGTGATAAAAACCTTAATACCCAGATTTACCAAGCGGGCAAATAGCCGTGCGACGCGGCGCTGGTTTTCAGGATGTAGATTCAATTCGGGTTCATCTATCATCAGTAAATCGCCAATTTGAGCCTCATGTTTTAGGTAAAAACCGATGTCTAATAGAGAACGCACAGCACTAGAACTTTCATCCATAGAAAGCTTGAGCCTTTTACCATTCGGCTCATAATAAAGTTCATCATTACGAGTAACAGTGTATTGACCACCGATTATGTCAGCAAAATCTGCCAGTATATCAGGATGTTTCTCGGCAAGAAAACTGCTTTTTTTGACAATCGTTTCCAGTTCCCTCGTAAAGTCAACGTTTGTTTTGATTGGCAAAGCATAGTCCTGATAAGCCTTAAATAAGAGTTCAATGGGATGGATATTATTGTTGCCTTTACCCATTTGTTCAAGCAATCTATTACGGGCAAAATTCAACTCTTTGCGAAAAATAGCTGCACCAGTTCTTTCTGCACTAGCGATAAAAGAACGAGGAATAATTTCGGCAAAAATAATATGTTTTAGTGCATCGGCAATGGTTTTTTTAAGTATTTCATTGGGGATTTTTGCCTTTTCTTTTTCAACTAGCAAGGTGACAACTAATTCTCTACTATCTTCTCTTTTGGTCATCGAGAATAGTTCGACATTTGCAGAGCCTAGTGTTGACTGAAATTGGCTTGCCAAGGTAATATTTTTGATGTCTAGGTTTACCTGAAACTCTGTTTTTTTAAATCGTTTAGCCTGTGCTGCAAAAATCTGAGGCAATTGCTGTGTATAAACTTGACAAGCTTTAAAAACAATTTGCTCTGCCTGTTTGACATATTCTTGTATGTCTAGATGGATTACGCCGTCAGCAAGGAGTTGCTGGATTTTGTTGTCGTTGATTTCGATCGCCAAAATCTGCCGCCAAGTAAACAAAAAGCCAAACAGTGCATAGGTAGCGTAGGTTTTCCCGGTATTGTTGCGACCACAAATAATTGTCAACTCACCCAGGGTGAACTCGGCTTGCTTGAGAGCACCAAGATTTTTGACTTTGATTTTCATTGGTGTCTTCCTTAGATTTGCAATGTGTCTCAGTTTAGTCTTTTTGCAGCCATAAACCTAACTATTCCGCACGCTTATAATTCATCACCAAATCCAACCGCGATAAGGAACTTGTCGCCGATTCCCGCACGTAGGAATCCACGGTTTCATCATTCGCAAATGTGGTGAGAACTTCTACACAACGCCGATCGCCCACAGAAGCCAGCGCACTCACGATCGCCACCTGTACCGCCACATTATCCGTTGTATTCAGCGATTCAACCAAAATCTCAAAGGCAGACGAACCCATCTGCCCCAAGGCCATCACTGCTGCAATATGCACCACAGGATTAGCGTCATCGATCGCCTTTTTCAATCCCTGCAAACCGACTTCCGGGAAAGACAACTCTGGATAGTTAATCGCAACTTGTGCTAGTGCTTTCGCTGCACTTCCTCGCACTGTCACGTTTTCACTGTTTAATAAGGCGTCAACTACCGCTGGTACGGCATCTTCGCCGATCGCACCCAACACCTTCACCGCCGCCCGACGATAAACCACATCTTCGTCATCTAAGATGGCCACCAGTCGAGGAATTGTATTTTCATCGCGAGAATCGGCTATTTCATACATCGCCCGATCGCGCATATGAGGATTCGGGTGTTTTAGTTGTTCAAACAAAGCGTCTGTTGTCATGATTTATGAAGGAAGAAGGAAGTTCGGCAACGGATTTTGTAACGGATGTAACGGATGTAACGGATGTAACGGATAGAAGGAAGGTTATCTTGGTTTAAAGTCGAGTATGAGCTTCTATTTTAGCTTGCACTAACCAATCGAGATTGGTCGCATCGGTTTGATAAGCGCTGAGATCGCCTAGTTTTTCGAGGGCAATTAAGGCAGCATACTGCAAATCCCAGATTTTTGTTGCCAAACAGGCTTGCAATTCTGGAATAGCACGTTTTTCTCCGAGCTCCCCTAGGGCGATCGCAGCGGCGGCACGGGATTTCTGAAACTGGGGTTGGGGGTTATTCAAAGCTTCCAGTAACAAATCGTAGGCGGGAGAGTGTTTGAGCCAACCAAACAATTTTATTACATGAAAATGCGCTCCATAGTCATTGTTTGCTTCTTCTGCAAAGGTGGCAAAAAGTGCAGCGGGTGCCTCCTCTGAATAATGTTCTAAAATTGTTTTAGTTGCTAGATAACAACGACCAAAATCTGTTTCGTATAATTGGTTAATCAGAAAAGGTAATTCTGGTAATTCTTCATAACTGTGGACTAAATCTAAATCCCTTGGTTCATCCCGTAAGGTTTGTTCTAAATAGGGTTGAATGGTACCAAAGGTAAGGGATTTGTCGGCGATTCCGGCTGCTGCTAGCATCCGAATTCCCCTGAGGCGAAAGACTAAAGATACGGGGCATTTGGCAATGTTGGGAATGGCCTCGTAGTGGTGGGCGTCAATCAAATCCTGAATTGATAGTCTGCGCCCTAGGACGTTTTTGTGTTGCAGCATGGCGACAACTTGTCCCATTTTAGAAAAGTCTCTGGTGAGGCGGCAAATTGCGGCGATCGCAGCACTAGCAGTCGGTGGATCGAGATCGTTAACAAATTTGCGAATTCTGGTCTCGGCTGGTTGATAATCTAATTTAGTCAGGGTGTGGATGATTACTCGGTAGGTTTGTCCTGGTTTTTCGAGCAATTGAGCTACTTCTTCTAAAATATCGCTGTCTTGAGTGCCAATTTCGCCGATCGCCCAAACGGCATTTTCGACGGTATAACAATCATCATCGCTCAAACAGGTGCGAATCACCGGTAATGCTTGAACAGCTTCGAGTCTTCCCAAGGTTTCCACTGACTTGCGGCGCACAATCCGGTTGTCTAGGGATGGATCGGTTTGCTCTACTGCTCGCATCAGTGCTGCGATCGATCGCTCTGTGGGAAAGTTTATCAAATGGGAAGCTGCTATGTAGCGAGAATCTTCTTCGCCGATTTGGTCTTGTGGCGTATCTAAAAGGGCGATCGCCTGGTCTTCTGTTAAATTAAAAAAACTAAGAAATCTTTTATCCATAAAATTAGCCGTCTGGGATTAATTGTAATATCAATTCCGCTTGAATGACCGCAATAATAAGTTCCTAGCGTTCGTAGTGCGGACTTGAGTCCGCTCCATCTTGCGGACTGAAGTCCGCACTACAAACCGGCTTAGCGTTCGTAGTGCGGGCTCCATCTTGCGGACTGAAGTCCGCACTACAAACCGGCTTAGCGTTCGTAGTGCGGACTTGAGTCCGCTCCATCTTGCGGACTAAAGTCCGCACTACAAACCGTTTTTCTTATTGGTAATCGATCGGACTCGATCTAACAGCATATCTCTATTTAAACAAAATAACAAGCCCAGGAATTCTTTACCCTTACTTTACCGAAATCGGTAGAGCAACGAGCCAAGATTTCCTAGACTTGTCGGGGTAAAAATTACCCGGTCACGACATTACAAACCTGTCTAAATTAATTAGGACAGGGAGTTGATGGCGTAGTCAAGAAGAGCATTGTACTCAGTCAAAGCTTGAGCAGACATATCGCGAGGAGTGCAACCGCGGTTACGAGCAAAGCTCAATGCTTCAACGTAAGGAGCAGTAGGCAAGCTCAAAGCGCGATAGACTTCGCGTTGACCAGCAATACCCCATTCATCAAGAGGGCCTGTGCCGCCAACTACCAAGCAGTATTGAACCAAGCGCAGGTAGTGCTTGATGTCGCGGTGGCATTTTGCTTTGAAAGTATCGGTGGAGTTAGCTTGACCGGCTTCGTTCAAGTAAGGATACTTTTTGATGCAAGCATCATAAGCTTCTTTAGCAACTGCATCCAGGTTGGCGCCCAATTTTTCAGCAGCTTCTAAACGAGCAGCAGAGCGTTGGATAGAACCTTGTACTGATTCTAAATCTGAGGTGCTAGGGAAGCGTCCTGCTGCATCAGCAGAAGCAATCGCGGTGGTGAGAACTGATTTCATTTCCTAAATCTCCTAAACTGATTTTGATTGTGAGCGTAGTTTCTATTTTGCTGAGCGAATTGCGATTAGCAATAAACTAGCTCAGGGCAGAAATGATGCGATCGAAGTAGCTGGAAGATTCAGCAACCAAGCTAGCGCAACGATCTTCAACTACGATTGTTCCCATTTTCCGCAACTTAGCACCAGCAAATTTTTCGCTGGGGTTGTCTTGGATGTGAGCAGCGGCTTGAGCCTTCATGATTTGAACTGCACGCACGGTGGAGGTGGTGGGTACGCCCAAAGCTGCATAGGTTTCTTTCAAACCATTCAAGCAACGGTCATCAAGAACTGAAGCATCACCAGCCAACAAAGCGTAGGTGACATAACGGAGGATGATTTCTGCATCGCGCAAGCAAGCAGCCATGCGACGGTTAGGGTAGCAGTTACCACCGGCTTGGATCAAGCCTTGGTTTTCGCAGATCATACCGGCAACAGCGTCAGAAACCATGCAGCTAGCGTTGCTGGCGATCGCGTTTACAGCATCCAAGCGTCGGTTGCCGCTGGCAACGAAAGCTCTAAGGGCAGCAATATCACCAACGGTGGAGGTGCTGGCATCGGCTGAAACTACAGCTCTTGAAAAAGCGTCAAGCATTGAGTTCTCCTTAACTTAGACGAAAAATTATTTTTTATCTCAGTTGGTCAACTTGGTGACGAACTTGATGGTCTTGAATATATCTAAGGACTGAGACAGAGGTCTCATTCCTGAGAAACAAAGTAACAATTTGTTACTTTGGTTGCTAAAAGCACATTTCTGCGGTTCTCTTGACAGGCTTGTATTATACGTGTAGTATAAGATCGGCAAGCAGAGGACAGACAAAAATATGAGTTTCCGTGGTTAGAGGACGTTTAAGACCGATCGACCTTTCGGGCGATCCGATCGGTGGAAGTACGATCGCCCAAGCTATTCGTAAAATTATCAATAATCCGGAAGAGGTAAGGTTATGGCGACAAATCTGTCGGTACGCTCTTACGCGGGCGATCGCGATTTAAGTGCGATCGCCGATTTAATCAATACTTGCGAAGCAGTCGATCGGCTTGAGGAAGGCATTTCTATCTCGGAATTGCAACAAGAATTTAACCAACCGTCCCTAGATTTAGCGCGCGATATCTGCCTTTGGGAAGATGCAAGTGGCAAATTAATCGGTTTCGCTCAGTTGTCGATTTCTGAACCAGCGGAAGTAACAGACGGTTGGCTGTGGTTTCGCGTTCACCCCCAGATGCGGGGAGGTGATGTGGAAGCAAGTGCGATCGCCTGGGGTGAAGTGCGGATGCGCGAAGTATCTGCTGTGCGCGGTTCACCCGTAAAGCTTCGATCCTCGACTCGGGCTGATGAGTGCGATCGCATTTCTTTGCTAACGAGTTGCGGTTTTAAGGCCGATCGCTATTTTTTCCGCATGGCGCGATCGCTTGCGGAACCGATTCCAGAACCGCAATTCCCCGAAGGTTTTGTGTTGCGTCAATTCCCCGGCGAAGAGGATGCGGAAGCTTGGGTTGAAATGTTCAACCAGTCGTTTATCGATCACTGGAATCACCACGATTTAACGGTTGAAAAATTCAAATACCATTTTGCCCAACCTGATTACAGAAATGATTTAGACTTGATCGCAGTTGCTGCTGACGGCACTTTTGCCGCTTTTTGCTACTGTGAAATTAATCCCGAAGAGAACGATCGCACTGGACGAAATGAAGGCTGGATTGCTGTTCTCGGTACGCGGCGCGGTTTCCGCAAACTTGGATTGGGACGGGCGATGTTGCTGGCTGGTTTGCAACGACTAAAAGCTGCCGGTGTCGAAACTGCGATTCTCGGCGTGGATGCTGCAAATCCTTCCGGTGCATTAAGACTTTACGAGTCTGCGGGGTTCCACAATATTCGCAATAGCATTTCTTATATTAAGGATGTTTAAACAGTTGACAGTTGACAGTTGATAGTTGACAGTTCCCCACCTAAAACCTAAACTTCACACCTAATACCTAGTAGCTACTCCGGAACAGGCTGCGTACCCTGTGTCCCTCGGATTTGTGCTTTTCTAGAGGGTTTTAGCCAAAATCAAAAAACTTTTCCTACCCCCTTGACACTTCTGTAGTATGCGTGTAGTATAAACATATGGAAAGGGCAGGAGAGCCAAAAACCTGTATTTTCCGTACCAAATCTGAACCTTGACAACTAAATAGCGTTCGAGATTTCAAGGAACATCAATTTGAAAGTCTTGCAATAGAGACTTAATTGTCATGTTGTTACTTTTCACGGGACTGTTCAGTTACAGACTGACTCCACCTGAGTCAGATATTGTACCAAAACAGCCGAATTTCAACGAATCTGGGGCGGATTCAGAACAGCACAGTTGCGATCGAGTGCGATCGGCCCAAAAGACTGAAGAAATCCGCCATCTCAAACAAGCTTACCATTTAGAGCGGCGTTTGTTTGTGTAAAAACTGTCGTGCGGGCGCAGATGCGAATGCTGGCAAATTTTACCGACTAACGCCACAACTAAAGAGTAGGAAAGCTACTAATTCAAAATCTAAAATCTAAAATCTAAAATCTAAAATCGCTTAAGGAGGTAACAGTTATGGTTCACATTCGTTTTGAAGGACGTTCCTATGATGTGGCAGAAAACCAACTGGGTATCACGGCAGGAATGAGCGACAAAACAATTCAGGAACGTCTAGCCAATCATTTTGATGTCAAGAGCGATCGCTTCGAGTCTTACGTCCTCGATCGCCGTCCCAGCGGTGATTTAATTGTTCGCCCAGAGGCAGTTTACGGCTAGGAATTTGCTTTTATTCCGCGCCCTAATTCGAGAAGCATACACACATTAGGGTTCTAGTTCTGAAAAGATTGCGGGTTCAAGTCCCGCTGAAGGCTTCGGCTTTTATGGTGAAATGGTAAACACGCTAGAAGTTGTCAAAAGCTTTTCAAACTTGCGCGGTATAAAAAATCATCAATTGTCAGGCGCACCCCAACTAAAGAAGCTTACAAACTGTTTGACAGTTGACAGTTGACAGTTGACAGTTGACAGTTTGAGACCGACCTCTATATAGAAGAAAGAGGATTGGAGCAATCAATTTTACTTTGCCGCGAGGCTTAAAAAACAAAGCTTCTCTGACTCGTGCGCCACCTCTCATACTTGAAGTTACACAATCGTTGATTTGTAGGGTGCGTCAGACAAAGTTCTCAAGCAATTATCGAATATTTCGGATCTGACGCACCCTACCATATATGCTATCACGCGGTTAAAAGTTCCACTTCGCGCCCTCACAAAGGAAGCTTACATACTAGCTCTTGGTAGAGCATTTCTCTCTTAAAGAAAAGGTTGCGGGTTCAACTCCTGCGTATGAACAACGGCTTTCTTGACTTGCGCGAAGTGACTTTTTTCTCAAAACATTTTGATTCATTTTCTTCGTAAAAAAGGTTTGTAGTGAGGACTTTAGTCCGCAGAAGAAGAAGGACTGAAGTCCTCACTACAAGCCTGTATTTTCAGTTCCGCGCCCTAACATAGGAAGCGCATACACACAATTCAACCAATTGGTCGCAGGTTCAAATCCTGTCAGTCTCGTTTAAGAGGCTGTAGCTCAGGGGTAGAGCAATCGGTATGTTAAACCGCTTTTTCAAACTTGCGCGGAACTTCCAATTTTTCAATAACTAAATTCCTTGTTACAAACGAAACATTTCGCGCCCTAACTGATGAAGCTTACACACTTTCGTAAATATAACGGCCCTAAGGTAGCGACATTCGAGCGATCGAATTAGCGAAGCATTCCGAGTCTCTCGTTCTAGATTAGGTTTGCGTGTCCACTGCTAGCTAAAACTGGTAATGACGGCTGTGTTTAAAGCTTTTTTGACTTGCGCGAAGTGTTTTAAATCTTATCAAGTTTTACATGAATTGCTCGTGGGTGGCTAGAAACCAGGTTTATTACGCTTTTTATTCGGGATAGTCCGTAGATTAGGTAAACAAATCTGTTTTTTTTCAAAAGTTCATCCATGAGTAGAATAATTTAACTTACAATTTTCAATTGCTATGAGCGAACATCGATTAGATAGAATCGTCATCGAACGGCCTCGCGGTGGCTGGAGATCTAGCTTAAAAAAAGTTCCAGGAAACCGGAGACATCTGAAAGAAATCACTGAGGCAGCTTGCACAGATGGAATCTTTAACCCTTATCTACTCAAGCTGAAAAGAAAAAGCAAATATTTTTCTGATTGTCTGGGGCCTTTATCTCGCTGGCTGCGGAGCAAAGTAGGACAAGATTGGGATGATGTCTACCACGAATTGTGTCAAATTCTTGATATAACTACGCTGTCTGGAAAACATATTCTCTCCCATGTTTGGGGTTATGTTGAAAGAGATGCTGTGTTGATTGATGGAATTGTTTACGATCGCCGATATGGGCGCCAACTTGGTTCTTGGAGGGAGGAACTTTACGTTCACCCTGAGACGCAGATACTCTGCTTGGCAAATAAGGTACGAAAGTTGCCTCCAAAAAAGCCTGATGATTTTCTCAAAATCGATGATTACCATCATTATCGAAAGATAGATGGCATTTGGTATCTTTTTGAGCTGGCAGATATGGAAGAATTGGAGGTAACTAAATATTACTCCCGTGTCAAAACATGGAAGTACACGACGAGCAAACGTCAATGCAACAAGAAGCAAATTAAGTTCATCACCGAACAACTCAGTAAAAGTTAGAAGACTTGGTTTGTAGTGAGGACTTTAGTCCTCAAAAAGAACTGTGGTATTAGCCATGAACAAAAAAGTTCCAATTTACAGATCGCCCTACGAGATAGATACCCTCCTCCACGGCTTCCAAGAATGCACCCTCCCGCGCAGCGAGTGGACGCACGAAGCACATTTAACCGTTGCTTTATGGTATTTTCTGCTGGGCGAATCGGACTCAGAGGCGATCGCTGCGATTCGCAATGGCATCAAACGTTATAACTCTGTGCATGGCATTGAAAGCACGCCAAACAGCGGATATCACGAAACGCTAACCCTGTTTTGGGCGCAAAATGTGCGCGAGTATCTGGCAGATAGAGGCCGGAATCGCTCGATCGTACATTTAGCTAACGGTTTGATTGCAGAATATAGCGATCGCACTTTACCCTTTCACCACTACACCCGCGAACACCTGATGTCTTGGGAAGCCCGGAATAATTGGGTTGAACCGGATTTAATGGCGATCCAAATCCCAGAATTTTGCCTGAAATAGTTTTAAAATAGCAGTTGTTGCCGCGCCCCAATCCGAAGAGCTTACATACCAATTTAATATGAAGTTGCACATATCCGGATCCCCCTAAATCCCCCTTAAGAAGGGGGACTTTGAGTAACTCTTGTCCCCCCCTTATTAAGGGGGGTTAGGGGGGATCAGATTCTATGCCGCTTCACAGAAAAATGGTATTACATACCAACCCTATTAAGGTTAAAAAAATAAAGCTCCTCAAACTTGCGCGGTGACTCCGATATTCATTGCCAAGCGTGCAACAACTGCCACCGCTGATTTTTGGATATTCCTAATCATTGAAAATCCAAAATCGCCAATCCAAAACCACAACTGGAGGCAGCACCAATGAATACAGCAGAGCGCGATTTACGTTTAGAAATGCTTAACAGTCTGCTCACCACACCTCACCGCCAACTGGAAAAGGTGACAGAAATTCACAAGTTAATTATCGAATTAGATCCGATTTTTTACGGTCATTTAGCCGTGTGGTATCAACGTCACGGCGACGTGCGCGACCACAAGGAAGTTTTTGCCGGAAACTTGCTGACTTCGGCGCTCACAGAGCACCGAGATGCCGGATTTATGATGTTACAAGAGTTCCCACCCTACGAGGTTTCGAGGATTGTGGACTTTATGAAGCAGCACCAGAATAAGCTGCCTCGCAGCGCGCGCACTGCTGTCACTCGCTATCTGCGATCGCGCGAAAAGAATCCCCAGTTTTTCGATCGCGCCGCCATCCGCAACCGCAAGGCGATGAAGCACTTATACGCGACTCTGCACGTCAAGCCGAGCGATCGAGCTAATGCTATTCTGTTTAAAGACAATCCACCGGAAGACTCGCTGGCATTTGTTTTGAAGCAGTTAGCAAAGGCTGCGACTCCTGCGGAACAGGCGAATTTGATTGTTGAGTACAAGATTCCCTATACGATCGCGATTGGTGCGATCAAAATGCTGACGCCAACGGTATTAGCAGCCCTGATTAACTCGATGTCGCCGCAGGAAGTAATCAACAACCTGAAATCGATTCAGTCTCGCGGTGCGATGGATCACCCGGATGTCAAGCTGTTGATTGACTCGAAGTTAGATGAAGCCGCCAAGTGCGATCGAGTTTCTGCATACAAAGCGAGTGTTGCCGGTGCGGGCGCGAAGTTCGACGCAGCCACGGCGGCGAAGCTGGAAGCGGTGACTAACGAACAGGTGAAGAAGCGCGGCAAGATTGTTAAAGCCACCGGTTTGTTGGTTGACAAGTCGGGAAGTATGGAAAGTGCGATCGAAGTTGGCAAGCGTCTCGCTGCCATGATTTCGGGCATTTCCGAGGCTGCGCTGTACGTCTACGCCTTTGACACGATGCCGTATCCAGTGCAAGCAAACGGCAGCGAATTGACCGATTGGGAGCGCGCATTCAAGCACATTCGCGCAGGCGGCGGCACAAGTTGCGGTTGCGCGATCGAAGCAATGCGGATTAAGAAGCAGGTAGTTGAGCAATTCATTATGGTAACAGATGAAGGCGAAAACGCTTCACCTTATTTTGCAGATGCTTATCAGAAATACTGCCAGACTTTGGGCGTAATTCCTGATGTGGTGATTGTGCGAGTTGGCGCTTACTGCGAATATGTTGAAAAACAATTGAAGGAGAAGCAAGTTTCGGTAGAAACGTTTACGTTTGCGGGTGATTATTACTCGCTGCCCAACTTAGTGCCAATGTTGTCTCGTCCTTCGCGGCTGGAATTGTTGATGGAAATTCTGGATGTGGCTTTGCCAGTCAGGGATGATAAACAGTTGACAGTTGACAGTTGACAGTTGACAGTTGACAGAGGTCGTAGGAGGTTTTTTCTATGGGGATTTATATCATATTTTGTCGGTTGACCGCAATAAAATAGGTTCGTAGTGCGGACTTCAGTCCGTATAATGCGGACTGAAGTCCGCACTACAAACTTTGATTGTTATGGTAATTGACCGGATATGATATTACACCCCACTCTAAAAACATTACACCGGGAGTATCTCAGTTTTGTAAAAAGCTTTTTTTCTTTGAGTGCGAGCTGAAAAACTCGCGTATTGTACAATACGCGAACTCTTGAGGTGCTGGCACTATAAATACAAAGCTGAGATGCTCTCCATATAGACCAACCTGCGGGGGTTTAAAACTCATGAATTCTGATAAATGATATAATCGAGTATGGCTCGTCAGTAAAGCTGGCGGGGCCTGCTCGCAAATTGAGTGGGAGTTAGAATTTTATGTCAACTGAGATTGCATACATTGAAGCTCAAGCAAATTTAGAAAATCTCTGCGATCGCGCTGTTGAAACTGGGGAAGTAATAGTTATTACTAGATCTAACGGCAAAAATGCGGTTTTAATTTCTGAGGCAGAATTAGAAAGCTTGCTAGAAACGCTTTATTTGCTGCGATCGCCTGCCAATGCAACTCGCTTGTTAACGGCACTGAAGCGAGCTAAATCAAGAGTCATTCAACCTCAAACACTCGATGAAATTTGCAAAAGATTTGGACTTGATGAAGATGACGATACTGAAAATGAGGTAGCGATCGCCAGTTAAACCATTGATGACCAAATCGCAATCTTCAACGCTGGCAGACTATGTATAGCCTTTTTCAAAAAGATGAGGTATAACTGACAGCTTATATAACTACTAAACTCTTAGGGCCCAAGCCCAACAACATACCTCAACGCCCCAATCCCCTGAAGGCGGTGTTGGAGTTTCGGGAACGAGTTAGAGAAAATTTAGGCAAAAATTGAGATTGAATAATGTACTGTCGCTTGCAAACTCTTTGGTTTATTCTAATTATTAGTTATCTCTGTGTTGCGTGTCAATCGCTAAAAAGCCTCCAGCCAATTTCTGTTCCAACTGTCCAGTTAAATCCCGAAACAGTTCCGGTGACTTCGCCGATAGTTCGTCAAGTGCTCGATAATGCGATCGCCCAAACTAAAATCACCAATTCCTACGATCCTGCTTATGTAGCGATTCCCTACCCTGGTGGCGATGTACCGATGACTACAGGTGTTTGCACGGATGTCATAATTCGCGCATTTCGCCAAGCAAAAGTGGATTTGCAACAAGAGGTACATCAAGATATGCGACAGAACTTTGCCGCCTATCCAAAAGATTGGAATTTGACCGCCACAGATCCGAATATCGATCATCGCCGAGTGCCTAATTTGATGGTATTTTTTGAAAGAAAAGGTAAATCGTTACCGATTACTGACAATGCAGCTAATTATCAACCGGGGGATGTAGTAACATGGAATCTAGGCGGAGGCGAGTCTCATATCGGGATAGTTAGCAACGTGCGATCGCCCTCGGGAAGATTTGCGATCGTTCACAATATCGGTGCAGGGACTAAATTGGAAGATGTGCTCTTCAATTGGAAGATTATCGGCCATTATCGATATTTTTGAATTGCATCGAAAGTCGATCGCACTTTACTCCACTCCCAAACATCTCCCTCAATCAATCTTCTCAAGTGGCAACTTTTTCCCGATTATCAACTCTTCTCTAATTTTCTCGATAATTTCCAGTAACTCAGGATTCGCGATGGATGAAACTAACTGCGAATCCGCAGCAGCCAAAGCAGCGCGCAGCTTGGGAGAAGTGAGTGTAGGATATTTCTCTAAAACTTGCTCTTCAGTCCATCCCGCCGCAAACAGCCCCAACAGGAATTCTACAGACAATCGAGTTTCTGCCGCTGGTGGTTGAATTGTTGAAGTTTTCGGGTTGGGATGAATGAGCTTTCGCCAGTCCATTATTTTAAGTTAAACGATTTGGGAAGACTTCGCTGATTATACTGCATTCAGACCCAGTATAAATACTGGGACTGTTAACTCTCTCTGTAAATTGATATCGCAGGTGATTTCCCAATTTTGTAATTAAATTGTTATGACGATCGCAGTGCGGCACTTTCTTATAGACTAGACTGGTAGGGTGCCGATCGGGCGATCGTCTTTTTTCATTTTGTCAGTTTCAATAGCAAATCGCGTTAGCGAAGCCCTAGAAGGCGATCGCACTTCGATCTCCACCCACTGTGTAACCCACCGTGCAACTCACAGTACAACTACTTTAACTTCTTAAAACTATGGGAAAAAAGTCGAAAGCCAAAAAATCCCAGGTCAAAAAATCCACTTTGCTGTCCCAGCGACTCCAAGAAGCCCTCGATCGAGGCAGTAAAGTTTGGATTAAAACAAATAATAGTAGTTTCGGCGGCATCCCGATTAATTTGTTCGGGGAGTTTGCTGAACTTTTGGTGATAGTTCCCCCTAACGAACACGGGGAAAATACCGATGCTTACGGACAAGTTACGTGGTTAATTCGACTTTCTGATATTATTGCACTCGCCTATCCTACTGAATACTGGTCTAAAGATAGATTAGAAAGTTTGCTGCCGCCGGATGCAGTTACCTCTGAAGTAGGAGATTAATTTGGTAAGGTGCGCTGCGGCGCACCCTACTTTTACTACTTGTACTCGGGTGTTTGCGGTGCTTGTGGCGCACCCTAATTTTACTTTTGTTTTCTCCGGTGCTTAGGATATACCATAGTTTTACTGTGGTTTTCGCAGTGACGCCGCATATAAAATAGTCTATTTTGGGCAGAAGCATTGATATCATATCCCCACAAAACGAGCGCATAAGAAAATAGGTTTGTAGTGAGGACTTCAGTCCTTCTTTTTCTGCGGACTAAAGTCCTCACTACAAACCGTATAAGAAAATAGGTTTGTAGTGAGGACTTCAGTCCTTCTTTTTCTGCGGACTAAAGTCCTCACTACAAACCGTATAAGAAAATAGGTTTGTAGTGAGGACTTCAGTCCTTCTTTTCTGCGGACTAAAGTCCTCACTACAAACCGTATAAGAAAATAGGTTTGTAGTGAGGACTTCAGTCCTTCTTTTTCTGCGGACTAAAGTCCTCACTACAAACCGTATAAGAAAATAGGTTTGTAG
>NZ_JAHRFA010000053.1:45416-50092 GCF_020883045.1 Microcoleus sp. CAWBG58
TAGTGAGGACTTCAGTCCTTCTTTTTCTGCGGACTAAAGTCCTCACTACAAACCGTATAAGAAAATAGGTTTGTAGTGAGGACTTCAGTCCTTCTTTTTCTGCGGACTAAAGTCCTCACTACAAACCCCATAAGAAAATAGGTTTGTAGTGAGGACTTCAGTCCTTCTTTTCTGCGGACTAAAGTCCTCACTACAAACCGTATAAGAAAATAGGTTTGTAGTGAGGACTTCAGTCCTTCTTTTCTGCGGACTAAAGTCCTCACTACAAACCCCATAAGAAAATAGGTTTGTAGTGAGGACTTCAGTCCTTCTTTTTCTGCGGACTAAAGTCCTCACTACAAACCGTTCAGGCAAAAATTCATCATTCAACTACTTGTTGCAAGCTGAAAGCTGAATTTTACAATTGCCTCCTTCCAGTTCGCTGCAAGCAGCGAGAGCTTGAGCTTCTGCTGCTGCTTTATCGCCGCCCCAGCCCGCACCTGCTCCTCCTTTGCCTACTGAGATCGCTCCACAATTATTGGTATTAGAGGTTAGCGCTTGACAATCGTTAGCCCCACCGCTTTGTTGATTGCAGGCGGCTACTGCTGCATCTAGCGCTTCTTTCTCTGTACCATGATCCCAACTAATACCGGTGGCGTCAGAAGTCGGAGAATAAGCAGTAGCTCCATGACTGTTCTGAGCTTTAGCTACTTGTGCAGAGCCAACAATAGAAAGTATCAGACTTGTCACTACTACTAACTTAAAACAGAGTTTTTGCAGCATATTCACTCGATATTTTTACAACGTTAACTTTGAATGCTTGTTTAATATTATATTCTGAATTTTATTGATGTCAAGATTGCTGGCAAATGTTTATATTTGCTTAATTTCTATGCAGATCGTGTAAAAACAAGTAAAATCACCAGAAAGAATTGGTTGAAAGCCTCTCCCCGATAGGGAGAAATTAAAATCAGACTATTCATTACTCCAATCCTCTTCCTTCTAGGTAAAGGTCGCTCTTAAACTGTCAACTGTCAACTGTCAACTGTCAACTGTCAACTGTTGAAGGAGGTCACTTCGATGGCAAATATCCGCAAAATCATCAGCAAACTTGCTGCCCAAGAAGAGGAACTGCTCGACACCCAATTCCTGGCTCCTTGCGTTCGAGGGGGAAAGGTGCGGACAAGGATAGGTGGGATGATTTATACTTTTCAATTGCAGCAGGGCAACTTTGAAGGATGGGCGATTTTTAAGCCAATTAATGATAAAATTGCTGCTGTGTTTGACGAACCCACTTTGCCACAAATAGCAGAATATTTGCAACTGCTGGTACCGATTCGCTTGCAATTAGCTCGCGTGCTGCAAGGGCAAACTTGGCTGGCTTATCCTGTTAACGAGTCTGATGCTAAACAGCGCCTGGGTTTTGCTAAACCTGTACCTGTACATTTAGTGAGTGAAGGCTCGCAGTTCGAGCAGATTGTGGCGCGGTGGGACGGTAATTGTTTGTGGTTTGAAGAGATTGACAGGCGCGCCGATCCGCTGCTATCCGAGCAGTTAAAAGCAGCTTTAAAAAAGTTGATTTTGCCTCAAGATGTTCGCTTTAAAGGGATGACTCCATCCATGGGAACTGTCTATGAATTGGTGACTAGAAATATTAAAGATTTCGCTCCAAAAGTGCGCGACGAACAGCGCTTGCAGCGGGCGTTGAAGATGGGCGGCGGCGATTTGCGGGATTTTTCCGATCGCCCGGATTATTGGCTGGTTGAATGGACTAGCGGCAGTGGAGAACATCATAGTTCGGCGATCGCCAAACATGATTTAACAGTTATGAGTTCTGGCATTTGTCTCAGCGGCTTGGACAATGATTTCGACTTGCAGTCATTAGTCGGAGTAGTCGAAAATCGATAAGCTTTACAGCATTTAATTTGTACGCCAGGGGCGGGCTAGGAGCATCGCCCCACAGGACTTTAAGATTTTTGCCCTAAAAAAATCAATGCAGAATAGCTAAGCAATTCCCAATTCCCAATTCCCAATTCCTCACTGTCAACTGTCAATTCCTAACTGCCAACTGCCAACTGCCAATTCCCAATTCCTCACTGTCAACTGTCAACTGTCAACTGTCAACTGTCAACTGTCATGAGTATATTTTTTCACGAACAACTTTACAGAAGTTCCGCAGTGATGTCGCTGGTTAAAAATTTTCCGGTAACGGTGTGCGGCGCAGGCGCTTTGGGTGCGAATATTGTAGAGAGTCTGGCGCGATCGGGCTTTTGCCAGTTAAGAGTCGTCGATCGCGATCGCATCGAAGAGCGCAACCTTTCCACTCAACCTTATTATCGATCGGACATCGGCGCCTTCAAAGCCAAAATTCTCGCCAACAACCTGTACCGCGCTTTGTCTGTCAGCATTGACGCGCACTCCAAGGAATTGACACCCGCCAATGTCGATCGACTGCTTGCCAACAGTGCCCTGGCGATCGATACTTTTGATAACAGCGTCGGGCGCCAAGCAGTCAAAGATTACTGTGCGAGTGCCTCCATTCCCTGCGTGCACGTCGGATTAGCCGCCGATTACTCCGAAATAATTTGGAACCAACACTATCGGGTTCCGACCGCCGCCAATGATGACGTTTGCGATTACCCGCTGGCGAGAAACTTGGTAATGCTGACAGTTTCTGTTGCCTGCGAAGTAATTGTTACCTTTGCTGCAACCCAAGAGCAACAAAATTTAACTTGCACAATCAGAGATTTTGCAGTAAAGCCACTTATATTGTAGAATGTCTGTTGACTGTTGCTAGAAACCCGGTCAATCGAGATTGGACACCTCCATCCCAGACACCCGGTTTCTCACTCTCAAACAATTGTCAGTAGATTTTGAATTTTAGATTTTAGATTGAGTTTCGGATTGCATCTGAGAACTCGAACCAAAGTCTAAAATTTTGATATCGTCCACTCCTGCTGTCGGTGGCTTTTACCAGAAATAATTGGTTGAAAGCCTCTCGGTTTTAGGGAGAAATTAATTAGACGATTCATTACTCCAATCCTCTAACTTAAGGGTAGAGGTTGCTGTCAACTGTTAAGAGGGCGGGCACGGGGGCACCGCCCCTACAGACTGTCAACTGTCAACTGAATAAACCGTTTCTTGCGGCTCAAACTTGCAGAAAACGATTGAGAAAATTAACAGGGAAAGTATGGTTGGATCGCAGACTTTTTATTATTTACTAGCAGTTCTCGGATTATTAGTTTTGACTGGCGCCAATGCAGCCACTTATTCTGGCAGCAGCACAGTTTGCCACACTAATGATTGTCACGAACCAGAAGTCCGTTACCATAAAAGGATTTTAAAACACGGATCGAGAGGGGAAGATGTGAGGAAACTGCAAAAATTGTTGAACGCCCAGGGTGTCTGCCCAGAACCGATCGCACTTGATGGCATATTCGGCCGGACAACCCTAGATGCAGTGAAAATATTTCAGCGGCAAGAAAAACTTCCTGTAGACGGAATTGTGGGAGGCAAAACTTGGGACAGACTGTTTTCGAGTTAGTAAATTCAACTACCGGACAGCAAAAGTTCCTAAGTCACTCAATTTTAGATTTTAGATTTTAGATTTTAGATTTACTCAATAACAGATGAATCTGGAAGCTTAAACTCTGTAATCTAATTTTTTTTATCGACCCTCCATATCGTCGGAAAGCAAGTATCTGTGTTTGGATCGAGTCATTTTTGGCAATCATTAATCCCTGGAATTTGTAGTTGTACATTAAGTAGATTTTGTACAACTACAGATACCTAAATTTCCATTAATAATCAATGCCTAACTAGATTGGTAATGAATGAAATTTTAGATTTTTGGTTTGGTCGATCGAACTCTCCAGAGTTTGGTAAAGTTCAAAAGAAGTGGTTTGAGAAAGATGCGGCTTTTGATACGGAAGTGCGATCGCGCTTTCTGACAGAATACGAACGAGCAGCATCCGGTAAACTCGACTTCTGGCAAAATTCCCCAGAAAACTGCCTAGCCTTGATCGTACTGCTCGATCAATTTCCGCGCAATATGTTTCGCGAAAATCCCCAAGCCTTCGCCACGGACAGCAAAGCCTTAGCCGCCGCCCAACACGCTGTTAACAATAACTTCGATCGCGAATTGTTGACTGTACAAAAGTGGTTTATCTACCTGCCTTTTGAACACAGCGAAAACTTAGAACACCAACAAAAATCTGTGCAATTATTTCGCCAACTCAGCGGCGAACCTGACAGCGATTCAGTCATTGATTTTGCAGTGCGGCATTTTAAAATCATCGAGCGTTTTGGGAGATTTCCCCACCGCAATCAAATTCTCGGACGCGAAACAACCCCCGAAGAAGCAGAGTTTTTAAAACAACCAGGTTCGGGGTTTTAAAGTTTATCAATATTGGTTCGTAGTTAGATTGGTTCGTAGTGAGGACTTTAGTCCTTCTTTCTTGGCAAAAATTCGGAGGACTGAAGTCCTTACTACGAACCTGAAGACGGACTGAAGTCCTTACTACGAACCTGAAGACGGACTGAAGTCCTTACTACGAACTTACTAAGAAACTTATATAGCAATCCTAAATCATTATCAAGGTTATGGTACAATATATATGCAATACTTGACTGTGATAAAAAATGAATAAATTACAACTGCCACAAAAAGACATGGAAAAAGAAAAAGCTTCGTTAGA
>NZ_JAHRFA010000054.1:0-49556 GCF_020883045.1 Microcoleus sp. CAWBG58
GATGGTGATTTTAGGTTTGAGTTTCATACAGGTAAACCCTAATTAAATATTTTGTAGTTACTCAACAATTCTTCTCCAATATACCATATTCTGTTAATATAAAGTTTAGATGCGTTCGCCCTGGGAGGGCGAGGCCGTGACAATGTATCCAGACTGGCGTTCACCCGATCGCTATTCTACCAAACTGCAATTGGATTTGCAAAATGGCGATCGCATAGTACAGAAAATCACTTTTGGCAGCAATGGTAACGTTATCAGTTCTAGCGGCAGCATAGACGGTTCTGTGATTAATTTTAACGAAGGTGCAACACCCGTGCAAGTTTTGCTGCTTCCCGATGGAGGTTCTTGCACTTTTCCTGTGAAAATTGAATCCAGAAAACCTATATTTTTTGAGGCCGGTTGGTTGGTAGAACCTGACTTGCGATTTCGGATGATTCGCAGTTACAATGACAAGGGTGAATGGGTAAGTTTGACTTTAGTTACTGAACGCAAAATTAGTCATTAGTCAACTCGTACCACTAAACTACGTTTGTAGTGAGGACTTTAGTCCGCATCTTTAATCAGAGGACTAAAGTCCTCACTACAAACCTTTTTGATTATTTTATTGTGAACAAAAGCGAAGGTTATTCGCCGACCTTTGTTTCCTGCGTTTGCGATTGAATCACCGCACTCCAATCATCATCATTATTAACCACAGCTTCCAGATGCTTGTGTCCTTCCCCATCACTTTTAGCTGCTGTTTCCAACTCTTTGCTAAGAGTAGAATCTGCCATTGCTTTCCGCAATTTTAGCTTCTTTTCCTCATAAGCTTGTTGCTCCGCAGCCGACATTGCCGATCGCGCTGCTTGACCCACCGTACTCGCCCACATCTCGCTCTGTGCGCCATTTCCAGGCGGAATACTGCCGAGTTCTGCTATCCAAGCATCCCGCAAACTTTCCATTTCTTCCCGTTTTGGGAATTTAAAAGTTTGCACCCGCACAAAAGCACAATTTTCCGCGCCGTTTTGGGCAATGTGACCGTTGATTGAAAGCAGAATGTTTCGCGAATAACCTACATATTGAGTGTTGCCAGAACAGTCCGTAACAGCGTAAACACCGGCAACTTTCGCATTACTTGCTAGAGCGCGCCAAGTATCCATCGACATTACTTGCGTACCGTCATTTTCTAATTCAGAAATAGCAGTAGATGCGCTGTGTTCTGAGTCTGAACTGTATAAAAAGTTGTGCAGTCCTTCATGGGCGACAGGTACATTTTGATGTTCAATTGCTACGTCTCGATCGGCATTCACTTGATTGGCTTCCATAAAACTCAATTTCTCACAAAGGGGTAATTTTACTAATGAAATCTGTCGTATTATAAGCTACTCTGCATTCAAATTGTATATCAAGAAATCATCAAAATATTGTGGGGCGATGCTCAGAGCATCACCCCAAATATGCAACTTAAATGCGTAACAGCTTATCAGTGGAGTTTCTAACTTGCTGCAATTTGTAGCAATTCATCGTCAGTCAATTTAACTTCGATCGCCTTTACAGAGTCCTCAATGCTCGATAATTTTGTGGCGCCGGGAATCGGAACGACACAGGGCGATTTTGCCATCAACCAAGCTAATACTATACAGTAAACTGAAACGTTTTTTTCGGCAGCTAATTTGGCGATCGCAGGCATATCTTGCAAGCTAGTGGCCCGACGGCTTCCCCCCAAAGGACTCCAGGGGAAAAATGTCAGTTTTTCGGCTTCGCAATATTCCAGTACGCCGTCGGATTCCGGCTGTCTGTGCCACGGATTGTACTGATTCTGCACCGAGACAATTTCTACTGTATCGCGGGCGCGTTTGATCTGCTCTACAGAAAAGTTGGAAACTCCGATAAATCGAACCATTCCTGCTTCTACTGCTTCTTTTGCGGGTGCTAGGGCTGCTTCGATTGTATAGGCTGGATCGGGCGAGTGGTACTGCCAAAGGTCGATCGGCTTTTGAGCTCCCAAAGCCTCAAAACTTTCGCGAATTGCCTGCCGTAAATGGTGGGGATTACCGTTGCGCGTCCAGGCACCTTGAGGGCGCATCAAGCCACCTTTCGTTGCCACAGTAACGGCCCGAATATCTCCCGTATACTCTTGCAAAGCTTTGGCAATCAAATGCTCGTTGTGGTGTTTGTCAGATTCATCTTGGCAATAAGAATCTGCGGTGTCAATCAGAGTAACGCCCAAATCGAGGGCACGGTGAATTACCGCAATTGCTTGCGCTTCTGGCGGTCGGCCGCTTAACGACATCGGCATACCACCCAGACCGATCGCACTGATATTAAAATTACTGTTGCCCAGTTTTTTTCTTTTCATTCGTTGGCCCTCGTTTGTGTGGTTGATTGAGAGTTTAGATTTTAAGGATATGTAGAAATTTTACTGTTTTTTTTAGAATATAACTAGATAGGGAAAAAAAATATTTATCCGTCGGCTGTACTGCATTCAAAATGTAGATTTTCATGTATAATTCCCGACTGGTCAAACCTTCTCTCGTTTTTTACCAAAAATAATTGGTTTGAAGCCGAAACCGCGATCGGAAGAAATCAAAAAAAGACGATTCATTACTCAAATCCTTTTCCTTCTTTCTCAAATGCTGTCAGCCGTCAACTGTCAGCCGTCAACTGTCAACTGTCAACCGTCAACTGTCAACTGTCAACTGTCAACCGTCAACTGTCAACTGTCAACTATCAACTGTCAACTGTCAACTGTCAACTGTCAACTGTCAACTGAATGAATTAACTCGAAGCACTGGTGTAAAAGCGGAGTGCAAATTGCCAGAAGTACCGGGAGAAAAATAAAAGCCCGATCGCCAAAAATCCTGCCCCTGCGATCCAAACAATTTCACCTCTGCCCAGCATGGCTTCTGCCGGCACAGTCGTCAAGAAGGCAACAGGAACTACAAAGGTAAAGAAAAATCGATAAGCTGCGGGATAAGCTGCCATCGGAAATCTACCCGCTTCTAACAATCCTCTCAGGACTTCGGTAACATTGTAAATCTTGACAAACCAAATGCTGGTTGCACCTAACATAAACCAGATACTGTAAAGAGTAATTGTTCCGAATAACAGCGGTATTGCTGTTAAAAAATAGTTACCTATTCCTACTCCCAATTTATTCGCAGCATACAGCAGCAATACAGTGCCGAAGATTAAATCCGGGATTCCCCAAGGAGAAACAGTGTTTGCAGATAGCCAGAATTGCGAACTGATGGGTTTGAGGAGGACAAAATCGAGAGTACCTTGCTGGACTCGATCGACAATACGGCTGAGGTTGGGCGCCAGAAAAGTTGACGAAAACCCCTGCAAAACCGTAAAAATGCCGAGTACAACTAAAGCTTCTTCCCACGAATAGCCAGAAAAGCTGTAGCCAGTACGGTAAAACAGCGACAGGCCAAACCAACTACCAGCAAGGTTTCCGAGGCTGCTGAGGGTTGCGAGGACAAAGTTGATCCGGTATTCGAGCTCCGCTGCGATCGCTGCACCCCAGAACAATTTCAGTACGTGCAAATATCGTCCCATGTTTATCGCCATTTTTTGCCGTTGAAATACTTAAATTCCTTCATATTTTAAAGGTTGTGTGAAGTTAAATGCTTTATGGCCCACACACTTCATTATAACTTTAAGTTATTGGTACTGCATACTTAAGTAATTTCACTGAGAATAATTATTAAGTTATTTAACAAATCTTCAGTAAAATTTACAATTTATTAATTTAAGTCAATTTCAGGCTGATACTTTCTGCCACTTATTAAGCAGAATTCATCTTTAAACACAAATAATCACTTGATACATTTGAAATACTGATATGTTACAATACTTCATATTATAAATTTTTTAAAATCATCTACCTATATCCAAAAGAGACGATTAGGATGGTGCATACGTATTCAAAAGTACGTAATCAAAAGAAATAGGTAACGAGGAATACGTAACCATACTTACCAAGCTCGATTCCATAATATTGACTTAAGTAACAACACCTAAGGTAACAAAAACATGGATGCTTTAACTTTATCCAGACTGGGCGTCAAACACACCAAGAGTGCAGTAGCCGAATCGCTGCGGATTAATACAGGGGTAGACATGACAACCCCAGTTACTTTTTACGGGATTGTCAACGAGCACTGCAACGTGAAATGCCGTCAATGCGAGTATTGGCGGCTTAAAGAATATAAAGACGAAATGACCATCGAAGATTGGCAAAATGCCCTGTTGAGTGTCAAAGAATTTATCGGCGAATTTTCCATCAACTTTAGCGGTGGCGAACCTTATATTAAGAAAGGTTTTCTAGACTTGCTGACATTTGCCAACAAAAATGGCATCCACGCCGGTGTCACCACAAACGGCTACTGCATGACTCGGGAAAATGCAGCGAAAACTGTAGCGGCGCGTCCTTTTAATGTGAATATGTCCGTTGACGGGCCGAACGCAGAATTGCACGATTATTTGCGCGGTCAACCCGGATTGTTTGACAGACTTTCCAAAGGAATCGGTTATCTGCGGGAAGAACAAGAAAAACAAAACGTCCTGTTTCCAATCAACGTCAAACCAACTATCAATCGGCTCAACTTCCGCCACCTAGAGGAAATTGTAACGTGGGCGAAAGGAATTGGAGCCACGACGGTGAACTTCCAACCAGTCAACCGCTGGACACCAGAAACCTATTCGGAATTGTGGGTAGAAGAAGAAGACAGGGAAGAATTTTCACAGGTAATTGAGCGCTTAATAGATATGAAGAAAAACGGCGCACCAATTATGAACAGCGATGAAGTATTGCGTTTGATGGTTCCTCACTTCCAGGAACAAAAAGCTCCTGATTCGACTCGGCCTTGTCGTGTTGGACTCCGCAATTACTGGATTGATACGCGCGGCGATGTAAAATTGTGCGATGAATATCCGGTGATTGGGAATGTGAAAGAAGCCAGTGCTCGCGAGATTTGGTACGGCGAAAAAGCTCAGGAAGTCCGCCGCGATACTTTGAATTGTGGCAAGTTGTGTCTGATTACTTGTGTGTCGCAAAAGACGATTTTTGACAAGGTGAAAATGGGCATGAAGTTATTGAAGAATTGAGGTTTGAGAGTGTTAAAATTGCTGGTGTTCATGGTAGCCGGGTTTTGGTAAAAAACCCGGTTTTTTGTTTGATTAATTGTATTGAGGTTTGTAGTAAGGACTTTAGTCCTCAATTTTTTAAAGAGTTATAGTTGTAGTGTGTGTGACCGCGAAAAATCCTGATACATACCAGGGACTATGAATTGTCACGCACCCTTTTCTACCATTTTTACATAGTTTTCTGAGATTGGGTAAGTTTAATTCTCTCGCTGCGTGGCGAGAAACCGGGTTTCTGCGACAATTTTCGGTGGAGTACGAGAAATAAGGGAATCAACCCGGTTTCTGGGATTTGGATGCGTTGAATTCTCTCGTTGGGTGGCGAGAAACCGGGTTTCTGCGACAATTTTCGGTGAAGTACGAGAGCTCGGGGAATCAACCCGGTTTCTGGGATTTGGATGCGTTGAATTCTCTCGTTGGGTGGCGAGAAACCGGGTTTCTGCGACAATTTTCGGTGAAGTACGAGAGCTCGGGGAAGAAACCCGGTTTCTGGGATTTGGATGCGTTTAATTCTCTGGCTGGGTGGCGAGAAACCGGGTTTCTGCGACAATTTTCGGTGAAGTACGAGAGCTCGGGGAAGAAACCCGGTTTCTGGGATTTAGGTAGTTTAATTCTCTGGCTGGGTGGCGAGAAACCGGGTTTCTGCGACAATTTTCGGTGAAATACGAGAGCTCGGGGAAGAAACCCGGTTTCTGGGATTTGGGTGGTCAAAAAGAATTATATAAATGCGACTTGATTATTATTAAAAACAAGAATATCTCCCGATTAACAATCGGGAGAACATCAAAACTACTCCACAGTCCAAGGACTCAAACAAGGAGTCCAAGCACTTAATTCTTCAGGTTTAAACCAGAGACTAATTTCCTGATTTGCAGTTTCCACAGCATCAGAACCGTGAATAATATTGCGACCAACATTCACAGCCAAATCGCCGCGAATTGTTCCCGGTTCAGAATTCAGAGGATTTGTCGCGCCAATCATTTTTCTCGCCGACGCCACAACGCCGTCCCCTTCCCACACCATCGCCACCATCGGCCCGGAAGTGATGAAGTCTACCAGTCCCGCAAAAAACGGTCTTTCTTTGTGCACAGCGTAATGCTGTTCGGCTAGTTCGCGACTCGCCGTGATTAGCTTCATCCCAACTAGGGTAAAGCCTTTGGCTTCAAAACGACCGATAATTTCGCCGACGAGTCCGCGCTGTACGCCGTCGGGCTTAATCGCTAAAAAAGTCCGTTCCAAGATTAACTCCTATTGTTTTCTTAACCGATCCAAAAGACAGAGTAGCTCACAATGCACCTAAAGGCAATTCTGGGAAGAGCAAATTGTTATTTGTAGACTTACAGGACTCACGCATTAATTAGGTATTTCTGTCACGGCCAGCTACCCCTTGCGATCGCAAAATCTGTGTGTTTATCGCAGGATCTATTTTTCATCGGTTCTGCTTAAGTTCTGACTTAGATCGTGTCCGTCTAAATACTTACCTGGGCTACGGTTATCACAGCAGAGAAAAGTAGTCTCAGACCCCTGCGATTGCTTCACTTCAATGCCTTAGGTTCGCAATCAGAGCTTGTAATTTCACCTGATATGATGCAAATCACATTGTTTGGTGACGGAAAACACGCTGAATATACGATCAAAAATACAAAAATGTATGATCGCAAACACAATTACTTAGACTCACAAACATAGATAATTAATGAAGGGATCGAGATTATCTTGATAACAGGCACTTCGAGGAAAAAGCTATGAAAGAGATTATGGCATTCATTGCACAAAAAAAAGATGAGTTTGCAAAATTGCCGTTATTTGAATTTCTAGCTAATAAACACATTCACCCGAATCAACGACTAATTTTTGCACCTGTACTGGATCCTTTGGCTATGGGCTTGAGTGATTTAAACAAGTACGTTCTCCGAGACTCTTCCAGCAATAACAAGGTTCAGGAACTGATCAACAAATATACTTACAAAGAAAACTACTACTGGTACGGGTATCTGCAACATCTAGAGACATTGGGTTTCAACAAATTAATGAGTTACGGCGACTTCAGGCTGCTTTGGGGTGAAGAAACTAAAAAAACTCGATCGCTCTGTTCCGTCCTCGAACGCTATGCTTGGAAAGCCTCTCCCATTCAGAAACTGGTGTTAGCCGAAGCCTTGGAAGGAACCGCCACAGTTTTTTGTGAGGCGGCGCTAGCAGTGATCGTGGAATTAGAGAAAATCAATAAAAAAGAATATGTTTATTTGGGAGAAAGTTATGTTGGTTTGGAAAATCATCAAATTTTAAATACACCGGAGATGTTGCAAGTTTTAGCAGAGATAAAACTTTCTGATGCGGAACGCCAAGCAGCTTTAGAGTTAGCACAAAATGTATTTGAACTATTTACTGAAGCGATGCACGAGCTATTTGGACACAGCACAACAAATTCTTGCAAAACTGTGCTACAAGTATCCTCGATTTCTGCGTTCGATCGCACTCTTGACTGTTTAGACGTTTGTTAAGAAGACCGTTGAAACCGCGTCTATACAAGCACTCACCCCACGAGAGAAGACGCTCGCGAATGGAATTCGCACGCCAAACAAACAAAACCCGATCTCAGAGGGGTTGAAGAGCCGGCAGTTAAAATTATGTTACCTTCTTCAGTCCGCGGAGGCGGACATCGTTTGTGTAGATGCGAATTCCATTCGTAAGTCTTATTTTGATAATTAAACAATCACTAAGTTATCTCGGTGTACTGCGGTTTCTACGCCTGCATAGCCTAAAATTTCAGCAATTTTATCTGATTTGCAGCCTTTGATTTGTCTCAACTCTAAGCTGCTATAATTCACAAGTCCCCTGGCAATTTGTTTGCCTTCTCCGTCGCACAATTGCACGGAATCATCAGCTTGAAATTCTCCTTCTACTCGAGCAATTCCCGCAGCTAACAGCGATTTTCCACCGTGGGAAATTGCCTTGACAGCACCCGGATCTAAATACAGTTTTCCGGCTGGAATTAAGACGTTGGCTATCCAGTGTTTTCTAGCGTTGACTGGGCGCGGTTGCGGCTCGAATTGAGTGCCGATCGCCTCGCCGTTCAATATTTTCTCAATATTACCAGGAAAGCAGCCGTTGGTGATGACTGTGCGTACTCCTGATGCTGTGGCGATTCTGGCGGCTTCAATTTTTGTCACCATTCCGCCGGTTCCCCAACCGCTGCGGGAATCTCCTGTTTGTACGTCCAATTCTGTGAGTTGTGCCATACTTTCTACTAGGGCGATCGGCTGTGCGTCGGGATTGCTGCGCGGATCTGCTGAATACAGTCGATCGACATCCGTGAGCACAAACAACCAATCTGCTTCAACCAAACTCGCTACTAGCGCCGAAAGCGTGTCGTTATCCCCAAATTTGAGCTCGTCTACTGCTACTGTATCGTTCTCATTGACGATCGGAATTACGCCCAATTTGAGCAGTTGCTGAAACGTATTGCAGGCATTAACATACCCGTTACGGTGTACTAAATCGCCTCTGGTGAGCAATACTTGGGCGATCGGCTGTTGTAGAGTAGTGAACAAGTCATCGTACACGCGCATCAGCCGCCCTTGTCCGACGGCGGCCACAGCCTGTTTCAGAGCGATATTTCGCGGGCGTTCCGTCAAGCCCAAGCGCGCGCAGCCCACTCCCACCGCACCGGAAGAAACCAACACTACTCGATGGCCTTGTTGCTGCAAACCGGCCAAAATCTCGACTAATGTAGCAATCGTTGAGAGAGCTAAGTTCCCGGTAGTCGATCGAGTAAGTGTCGAAGTTCCTATTTTAACAACAATAGTTTGGGTCATCGGTTATTAGTTATTAGTTATTAGTTATTACTTATTAGTTATATTATCTGCGATCGCAGGCCCGCAATCAAATTAATTAATTTGTAGTGAAGAATGCAAGTCTGCATAGTGAGCATCCCCGACCATTGTATAATTGCCGAGCGGGGACAGCACTAATTTCAACTGTCAACTGTCAACTGTCAACTGTCAACTGTCAACTGTCAACTGTCAACTGACTAATTTCTGCTATCAAGAGAAGCACCCAAAGCTTGAGACACCCAAACTTCAAAAGAACGCACCGGATACTTGCGAAGCGCATAGCCAGCATCAACCATTGGCTCAACTAAAATAGTAAACATACCCAAACGATTTCCCGCCAAAACATCAGTAAAAAGTCGATCGCCCACCATCGCCACCTGTTCCACCGGCAAATTCATCGCCGTCACCGCTTTTCGCAACTTGCGGCGCGACGGCTTAGCCGCACCAGTGATGTAAGGTAGATTCAAAGACTCAGCAATTCGACCGATCCGAGTCTGACTTAAATTATTGCTCGCCAACCACAGCGATACTATGGGTTTAATTTCTGCCACCCACAGGCTGAGTTCCTCAGAAGCATTCATTGCTGTAATGGGAACGAGGGTTTCATCCACATCCAACACTAATCCTTTAATATGATATTTCTCAAGAATATCAGCCGTTAAATTTACGATCGAATTGCCTAGAACTAAGTCTGGCTGTAGTAGTTTTCCCCAAGTCATAATGATTTTAGATTTTAGATTTTAGATTTTAGATTGAGAAATAAGAAGCGGGAAGTTAAACATTCAAAAAGTCAAAAGTCAAAAGTCAATAATTATGGCTTTTGCTTTGTAATATCGTTTTCGTTTGCATCCGAATCAGCATTTTCGGAGTGTAGTGTTCTCCCGCTTGCTCATGAGAAGCCTCAAACGCTCGGTATAATTCCGATGTGCCCGAATCCGATCTAACTTTTGACTTTTTACTGATGTATAGCCTTTCTTACAAAGATGAGGTATGACTAACAGCTTGTATAACCAGTTAGAACTAAGAGGGCCCAAGCCCAACAACGTACCTCATCTTTCGCTAGATCCGCTGTATTAGTCGTTGCTCATCTATTGACCCGATCGCACTTTCTGGTCAACTTGAGCCACAGCAGCATCGTGTTCCGCCTGAGTGCGGCTGAAAATGTGAGTGCCGTCGTATCGAGCCATAAAATACAGGTATTCTGTATTTTCAGGAGCCAGAGTTGCTTCGAGACTTGCGATTCCCGGAGCTGCAATAGGAGTTGGCGGCAGCCCTACATTCATATAGGTATTGTAGGGAGAAGGCGTTTCTACCTGCTTAAAAGTCAGAGGTTTCTCCTTCGTTTGTCTGATGCCGAGGGCGTATTCCACCGTCGGATCGGAACCCAATTTCATGCCCTTATTCAAGCGGCTGGTAAATACCCCAGAAATGCGATGGCGCTCGGAAGCAACCACAGCTTCTTTTTCCACAATACTCGCCAGCGTCACCCACTCTTTCAAAGAAAGCTTAGTATTGTTCTGATTTTTTTGAAAGACCGGCAAAGCCAGCCGCTCGAAACGGCCTAGCATTTGTTTGATCACAGCTTCCGGGCTGACTGCATCGCCGTCTAGCTGATAAGTATCCGGGTACAAAAACCCTTCCAAATGAGGCAAGCCACTGGGCAGCCAAGGGTAATCAGCGTAGGGAACTTGACTCGCCGCCGCCATAAAATCCTTAGCGGGAAAAAAACCTTGGGCTTCAAAATAAGTGCTCATTTGTTGCAATGACCACCCTTCGGGAATCGTGAAACTCTGCTGTACGACTTCACCCTTCCAAATTTTTTCAGCAACCGCACTCAGAGGCTGAGTCGGTGATAGTTGGTAAGTTCCGGCTTTAAAATCTCCGTCGCGGTTTTGCATAGTCAGCCAGCGGGCCCACATATTCCATGCTGCTGACGATCGAATTAAGCCCGCCGCTTCTAAATCTTGCCCAATTTTTTGACTGGAAGTACCGGGGGGGATTTGAATGGAAACAGCAGGATCCTTTCCTGGGGTAGTTGACTCGGCGGCTGTTTTAGGAGGGGCAGAAGCCCAGCTCCACCAAGCCCAGCCCTGCCAAGCGCAAACTCCCCAAATTGCAGGCAGTAACGCCAGATAAAACAACCATTTAGAGACTTTCGGGGATTTTTTTTTGCCCTCGCGCGCGCTGCCTTTGGTCAGTTGTTCTTTACTCATAATTCCGTTGTCCTCGATAAGCGGCGATTAAGTAGCGACTAATGACTGATGACTTGCGATTGATGACCGAAAAGTTACGGATACCAGCCCTTGAAAATATGCCATTCACGCTGCCCAATTCTATAGCCCGAGCTGACAGGAAGGCGCAATCGGGAAAAAAGTTCTATCGACCGAGCAGTTGACTTTTGTCTAAAATAGTCAAATATTCTGCTTTTTGCCATCATGCCTTCTGCAATTAGAGATTGCAGGTCGATCGAGCATACGTCATCAACCCGAAGCGGGCGGGCACTCTTGACACCGCCCCTACTCTAAACCAGTTTCTTTGCACTTAACAAGTCCTGCACCACTGCACTTAATATCTAATCAAGCTCGTCAAAAAACTGATCTTCTAGCATCGGCAACATCGGTTCCAGCCTTTGGAACTCTTCTTCCGAGAGCAATTCAGGCTTGCCGTCATCATTCATTCGAGCCAAGATAAAAAACGGGTCGAGAGGTGTATAAATGGCATATTCCTGTTCTTCGTGATAGAAGCTGGTCAACCACATTAGTTCCTCGAACTCTGACTCCTCATCGGGATCGGCATTAGGTTCCAAATCCTCGTCAGGAAATTCCGGCAATTCACCAACTACAGTCAGTGTCACCGCCGTGCGCCGGAGTGTCAAGTTCTGCTCTTGCAGGACAACTTTAGCAGTCTCAAAAATTGTGTCTATTTCGGTCTCGTCTTCTACAGGAATTGCTGCTTCGTCGGTATCGTCTCCGTGCCAAGTAAAAATTTCTACAGGAGAGTCGATCGGCAACAGCAAGGCGTATTCTTGACCTTCTAGGTTCATCGAATATTCTATGTTGCAAGTTAGCGATCGCCCAAATTCATCCGTCAGGGTGACGGACGTTTCGTGGGAATTACCATTCTCTTTGCGGTATGGGGATGAGGACATCGCGTGTATCTTAATTTTCCGTCAATAATTCAGTAATCTTTGCTTGACAATTGGGGATTTTCGTGGCGATATTGGGCCTCTTCGGGCGATCGCCAGTCCACAAACTTAAACCGCGAGACTCGCGACATTTTCCACAGGCGAGGATTGCAGCGTTTAAATCTCAGCCGAGTCCAGAGCGACACTGAGGGCAAATCACAATTATGTGCTGCTTCAGTACCGAGGTTCTGGGGATTTTTCTCCCATGTGTCAACGCTTACAGGTGTGCGTAGCAAACTTGCACAACTAGGATATCACGCCTCTGTTACCACCTAATCGGGATTGGGAATTGCGCCGATCTTTTGCCTCCGCTCGTCCAGCCACTGCTGCAAAATCAGGGCCGCTGCTTTGCGATCGATCAAACCCTTATTTCGCGAAGGGGACATCCCTTGGGCTTGAATCAGTTCCTCTGCACCCACAGAAGTGAGGCGCTCGTCGGCGTATTCTAGGGGGAGTTCTAAGGCGGCGGCGATGCGAGTGGCGTATTTCTGGACTTTTCGGGCTTGAGCGCCCACTTCTCCGTTGAGGGAGTAGGGCAGGCCAGCCACCAAAATTTGCACTCTTCGCTCGGACACGAGTTCTCTGAGATAAGCTACATCTCGATCGAAGGACGATCGTACCAGAGTAGTAATCCCCGTAGCGATTAAACCAGTGCCGTCACATCCGGCGATGCCGACTCGTTTGCTGCCGATATCTAATCCTAGGGCGGAAATCCATAATTTTTGGTTGGACATTAATCTATTTGACTTTAAGGTTCGTAGTGAGGACTTTAGTCCGCATAAATAAGAGGACTAAAGTCTCACTACAAAATGTTAATTTAAGGTTTGTAGTGAGGACTTTAGTCCGCATAAAATAAGAGGACTAAAGTCCTCACTACAAACCTTTTATTGAGCGGACATCGTATCAGGAATTAAGTCCTATTCTTGGGCGTCTCCGTCTAGAGGCAATTCCGGCAAATTCAGAGGCAAAATGCTGCTAGCATCTGTTGCTCCAGATTCGGGATTCTGGCTGTTCAAAGGGTTCACTCGATCGGCTTGATTTTTTCCGGAGTCCAACAAAAAGGGCTTAATCTCAGACGACGCGGGCCCGGTTGTGGCTTCTCCAGCCATCGGGCCGAGCCAAGACATCCGACCCGGTACGGGTTTGCGAGTTGGCTGAAAGCTTTGCAGCATTTCTGATAGCTGGAGTCCTTCGAGGGAGACTAACTTGGACTCGCGCAATTTGTGCCACACCGATCGCGACATCAGCAAGCTGTGTTCCAAACGCACGGCTCCAAATTGCTCTAAATAAGCTTCCCTTTCCGGCTGATAGTCGGCGGAAGCCAGTTGCAGGCTTTGGACTGGAAAATCTTGAACCAGGCGCGCCATTTGGGATAGCAGTTCGGGGTACAGCCAAGTGTAGGCCGGGTGCACTGTTAGCTGCGCCACGTGGGGCTGTTGGCCGTTGCGGGATAGCTGTATCTGAAAATAGCCGATCGCGGCTTTGCGCTGCGGTTCAAATACGTAGGCGCTGACTACTTCTGTTTTGCTCAGCCATTGTTTGACACCTTCAAATAAGGCGCCGAAAAAACTGGTTTTGAAGTCTTGAATGTGCCGATCGAATACTTGACGTACTAACGGCGGCATAGATGCGGTATCGAGTTGATACAGGAATTGAGCGTCGGCGTTGCTTACGGGCAGCAGGTTGGGCAAATCTGGCGTCGCGGAGGCCATTTCTTGGAGGCGTTCCGGGGCGATCGACCAATAAGTCATCTGGGCCAAGGGCTGAAACCCGTTCTGCCGGTACAAAGCCAGGGAAGTTTTATCGCCGACATTCACCTCTAGCAGCCAGGTGCGTGCCTCCCACACAGCCTCGAAGCAGTACCGCATCAGCATCGAACCAATGCCTTTGCTGCGGGCTTCTGGGTCTACCCCGACGCGATCGATCCGCCAAGTGCTGCGGGTGCGGTTGAAAGGAGAAATCTGAATTACGCCCTTAACTGTCCCCTCTTCTTCGGCAACATGGGCTCGAAACAGCGACTGACCAGGGTTGGGAAACAAGCTAAACAGCTTTAGCAGTCCGTACCAGCGACGAATCTGCTGAAACTTTTTGCCTAGTACCAAGTCGCAGCTTGCGCCCTTGCGTTTTTCTGGTTGTTCGGCTGTTTCCGCGCACAATTGTTCCATCGCTTCGATGTCGCGGTACTGAAACGGGCGAATCACAACCTGGTTTTGGTTTTGGGAGGGAAATGAAGTCATATAGAAATTCTCAAGTAAGGTATAAATTGGTTATTCGTTATTCGTTATTCGTTATTCGTTATTCGTTATTCGTTATTCGTTATTCGTTATTCGTTATTGGTTATTCGTTATTGGTTATTCGTTATTGGTTATTCGTTATTCGTTATTGATCTTGACAACCTTTGGCAATTATTTATTGGTAATTGGTTGGCGAGTCTCTAATAAAAGCTGATAACCGTAACAACACGAAAGTGGTGAATAGAAATTGAAAAATCAAACATTCTTAAGAAAGGGGAAGAGTCAGGGAAGTTTTGGGTTTTAAACTTATAACTTTTAATTCTTCACCTTTCTCGATCGATCTAAAATTAAAAATTTCAAATCATTAGTTTGATTTTTTAATTTTCAGTCTTCAACTCAAGATTTTGCTCGGCAGAGGTCGAATTAACACAACCGGTGTTCGTTCGTCAGCATTCCCGGCGGGGTTGCTGCGTAAGGCTTGCTCTAAAAATGCGATCGATAAATCGGAGGTCGCTGCTAATATCTTAACTGCTTTCAAGTCATTAGCGTCTACGATCGCCGCCGCAAGTCCGGTTTCTCGTTGAATTTCTTCTACAACTTGCTGCGGATTGTCCGGGCCGAGGACAATAAATTGGTCGAAGGGAGGCAAAGTCCCGGTAACGTCGTCAATTAGTCTGGCTTGTTCCCCTGCTAGTTGGTAAAAGACTCCCGGTTTACCGAATATTTTAGCTATAGAGCCGATCGCAAATGCGGCCACTACACGCCAAGGCCCAACTACATCAACTAATGTCTGCATTCCGCAAGCCGTGGCCAAACTCGACATCGGCAAGAAAAACAAGCAGACTCGCTTAGCTACCCATCCGGGTTTGACTTCGCTGGGATGGCGGTAGCGTCCCTGCATTAAGGCTAGGGGAGTTTCGGCGAGGGCGACAATATCGCCTTTGTTGGCGCGCGGTAACACGTAACGCTTGACAATTTCGACGGGATTGTCGAGTTCGGCGAGGATGTGGGTGCGAATTGGGAAGACTTCTGCAACGCCGACATTGCGGGCTGTGGGTACGGTGTCGGAGTTGGGAAATTGCAGCGGGACTACTACATTGCGGACTCTGGGGATGCGCCCGCTTGGGCCGTAGGTGATGAAATGTATTTGCACCCAAGCTGACTGCAATTTGTTTAAATCTTGCCCTTGAATGTCTACGGAAACTTTAATTTTCGTGGTTTTTTTGGCTTTAACAATATAGCCGAACCAGTAATCGTCTGCTCTTGCTTCTGCGTCTTCGTGGCAAGGAATGACTTTTGTCTGGGAAGTCACGCCGTCTAAACTTCCGTCTGACAGCAGTTTCACCTGAGCCCGCACATCTGGCAACATAATCTCGAACCGCTGTGTCAGATTGCGGAATTCCATTTCGCCAACCAACAGATAGCGGTTGGGTTCGTTTATAGCTAAGTGCCATTCTCCGGCTGTAAGTTCTAGTTTATTTGCACTCCCAGTCCGGCGATAGTTCAACTCTAGGCCCAATCCGCCCAATGCCAGCAGCGAACCGGCTGCTGCGATTCCTGTTGCTAAAGTCTCAATCACTTAAATCACCGCCAATAATATTTTGTGTTTACTGTAGTCGATCTCGGGCACTTCGAGATCCGATCCGGCAGTAATTGGATTGGCAGGCTTAGTTGGCGGCGATTCCTGCGTCTGTGGCGGGCTGTGGGGATGGGATGCGCGATTCCCTACGTGATAGCTTTGCTCGCGCGTACTTTGGGATGCAGCTCCCGGGCGCTCGCCAATCTAACTATCTCATCTAATTCGTTTAAAATCTAGATAAAAAGCAGCGATGATCCCTATGACACTAGCCATCAGTCCAACAAAGCAGTATATCGAACAACGCAACGGAGGGTATTGGATTCAAGGAACTCGCATTTCCTTCGATTCAGTCGTTTATTCCTTCTTGAATGGAGAAGCACCCGAAAGCATTGCCCAAAATTTTCCACTTCTTTCGCTAGAACAGGTTTATGGTGCGATCGCCTTTTATCTTGCCAACCGAGAAATCGTTGATGCGTACTTAGAAGAAGGTGAAGCAGAATTTAAGGAATTGCAACAGTCTTTGAGACAAAAAAGTCCACTTCTGTACCAACAATTGATAACTGCTCAAAATCGGAAAAAAGGCGCATTATGATGAAAGTTCGATTTCAGGCAGATGCCGATCTAAAGCAAGCAATTGTAGCTGGCACCATCCGCAGAGAAGCAGATATAGATTTTAAGTCAGCCAACGCAGCAGGATTTGAAGGCAAGAAAGACGAGGAAGTTTTGGCAATTACAGCGCGAGATGGCAGAGTTATTGTAACGCACGATCGCCAGACTATGCCGATCGAGTTTGGTGAGTTCATACTGTCGCAAAACAGTTCAGGAGTTCTGATTATTTCTCAAAATCTCCCAATTAGCGATGCTATTGATGCACTCATCTTAGTCTGGGAAGCTTCTAACGCCGAGGAGTGGGTCAATCAGATAATGTCTATTCCATTATGAGGAACGCTCGTTTGTGGCAGTGAGGTACCGGATTGGATATGCGTGCGATCGCGATTGGGATGCAGCTCCCGGGCGATCGCACTTGAGCTAAAATGTAGAATATCAAATTACCTCGCCTCGCGATGCCAGTTCAAGATATCTACCACGATGCACTCAAGCAAGCTCTGATTGTCGCTCATCTTCAACTCATGAAACCTGTAAAAATTTGCGTTTTCGTATTTGTAGAAATCGCCACTCTCACTATATTTGCTCCACAATTTACTCAAAGTGTCAGCGCTCAATCTATCACAGACAAAAGCTGCGTTGCCGATATTGTAGGTGAAGATATTGGCTCACAAGTTAATATCAGATCGGGTGCGGGAAGCATTTTTAGCGTTGTAGGCACTGTATCGGTAGGAAATCTAGTCATTGTCGCTAATGATGACCAAAATAAAAGTGCTGTCGTATCTCCACTCAGTCGCAAAGATAGTGAAGGAAATGTCTGGTATTTGACGACAAGATTGAGAGCAAGTGAGTACAAAGGTTGGATCAAAGCAGACTTTTTGAAACTCAGATGTCCTAATCCCTAGGTGTGGCGCTCAAAAAGAGGAGGCACTCTGCACGGACTTTCTCTTTTATTTTACTTTAAATATACGATCGCCCAAACAACTCTCGATCGCACTTATCCGATTCTATGTACTTAAGTATTTACCACCAAATTTCAAGTATCAATTCGGCACAAATCCTACGAGAATTTCCTGATATTTATTTACCAGGACAGCGCGAACAACACCTCAAAAACGCGCTTACCTCATCAACCCGGTTTCTCCGAGGAACTTAGAGAAACTTCTAGAAGTGCTGCTGTGCGGGCGAGGTATTAAATTCATTGGGAAAAATATTAGCTTAAACCATTTTTGGGTTAATATCGATACATAACCACAAATTAGGTGATACTCAAATAAAGGCGATCGCCCGATCGATGTCTATAAAAAAACAGCTCACCTAAGTGTAGTCGAGCAAAAAGAATATCCGCCTCGCTGCAATAGCGAATTGTCATATGCCATCATCCCAGGCTTCAATCTTTAACAAACTCATAGGTAGCGCGCCGCTGCGAGCTGTTTTGATTGTCCCCTTCGTGTTACAAATCATGGGGGCGGTCGGTATTGTTGGCTACTTATCTTTTCGCAACGGACAGAAAGCAGTCAACGATTTGGCGTCTCAACTGCGGACAGAAGTCAGCAGTCGCATTGACCAGCACTTAGACGGTCAACTCGACACAGCACGCCACCTTGCTCAGGTGAATGGTGATGCTTTTGACGTGGGATTGCTAGATCCCAAAGATTTAGATAATATGGCTCGTTTCTTCTGGAAACAAATGCAATTGTTTCATGTCGGCTACATCAGCTTTGGTGCTCCCGGAGGCGAGTATGCGGGTGCTGGATATCAAACAGATCAAAATATTATTTCTGGCATCAGCAATCCAAAGCAACGTGGCAATCGAGATCATTACTTTTACAATACAGATAGTCAGGGCAATCCCACTAAGCTTGCTGAGATATTTAAAAATTTTGAGTTCGAGAAAGAACCGTGGTACTCAAACACGGTTAAAGCTGGAAAACAGACATGGGTTTTATATCAGTGGACAACCACGCCTTATCCTCTGTCTGTTTCTGCAAACAGACCGATTTATGACAAGAACAATCAACTAATTGGTGTCATCGTCATCGACCAGCGTCTTTCGGAAATTAGCGATTTTTTGCGTAAATTGAAAGTCAGTAAATCGGGCAAAACGTTTATTTTGGAACGCAGCGGGCTAATTGTTGCGAGTTCCAGCACCGAGCAACCTTTTAAATTGATTGATGGCAAGCCTAAACGGTTAAATGCATCAGAAAGTAGCGATGTGCTGATCCGATCGACATCTCAATATTTAGTTAAGCATTTTGGCGATCTCAACAATATTAAAGATAATCAACAGCTTGATTTCTTGCTGAATAAAGAACACCAGTTTGTCCAAGTTTTACCCTGGAAAGATGAGTGGGGATTGGATTGGTTGGTAGTTGTGGCGGTTCCTGAATCGGATTTCATGGGGCAAATTAATGCTAATACTCGCACCACGATTCTATTCTGTATCGGCGCTTTAATTGTGGCGACGATTGTTGGTTTTTATACTTCCCGCCTGATTGCTGAGCCGATCGCACTATTGAGCAAAGCATCACAGGATTTCGCCTCCGGGAAATTCGATCGCACTGTGGAAGTCTCCGGTAAGAATGAACTCGGCGTGCTTTCGGAATCCTTCAACGATATGGCGCAGCAACTGCGCGACTCTTTTACAACCCTGGAAAATACCAACGCGGAACTCGAAAAGCGGGTCGAAGAACGCACTGTAGAACTCAAACAAGCAAAAGAAATGGCAGACGGTGCTAACCGCGCTAAAAGCGAATTTTTGGCTAACATGAGCCACGAATTGCGAACTCCCCTCAACGGCATTTTAGGCTACGCACAAATTCTCCAGCGCAGCGAACCCATGACGCAAAAAGGACGCGGCGGCGTTGATATCATTTATCAGTGCGGTTCGCACCTGCTAACGCTGATTAATGATGTCTTGGATTTGTCGAAAATTGAAGCCCGGAAACTCGAATTGCATCCCACAGCTTTTCACCTACCTTCATTCATCCAAGGTGTTGCCGAAATCTGCATGATTCGCGCTCAGGAAAAGGCAATTACCTTTGATTTGCAGATTGATTCGCAACTCCCGACGGGTGTTTGCGGTGATGAGAAACGTTTGCGCCAAGTGCTGCTAAATTTGCTGGGAAATGCGATTAAGTTTACGGAAAAAGGTGGAGTTGTTTTTCAGGTTGATGTGATTAAAGATGCTGAGTTTTCCGATTCAATTTCTCCGTTAGATGGAATTGAAAAAATATACAAAATTAGCTTTCGAGTTGAAGATACAGGTCCGGGAATGACCGCAGTACAAGTTCAGAAAATATTCTTGCCTTTTGAGCAAGTAGGTGATGTGAAAAAACAATCAGAAGGCACTGGATTGGGACTTGCGATCAGTCAAAAGATTGTGGGTTTGATGCAGAGTGAAATTGCGATCGACAGTCGTGCAGGAGTTGGCAGTATTTTTTCCTTTGAAGTGTCACTCCCCGAGGCGCAAAATTGGGCCCAGAGTTCGAGAATTGTCGAACAGGGCGCTGTTTTGGGTTACGAAGGCGACAAACGCAAAATTTTGGTGGTGGATGACAGGTGGGAAAATCGGGCTGTGTTGGTGAACTTGCTGGAACCGATCGGCTTTAAAATGATTGAAGCGGCTGATGGTAAGGAAGGACTCGATATCGCTTTAGCCACCGCACCGGATTTAATCCTCACCGATTTAGCCATGCCGGTGATGGACGGATTCGGGTTTTTGCGCGAAATCCGCACTCATCCTCAACTGCGAGATGCGATCGTGCTAGTGTCGTCTGCAAGCGTGTTTGAGATCGATCGCCAAAAGAGCCTGGATGCAGGCGGAAATGATTTTTTGCCAAAACCAGTACAAGCAGATGTATTGCTAGGCTTACTTCAAAAATATTTGCAATTGGACTGGGTATATGACGACACAGTAACTGCGCGTAAAAAAGCGCAAAATGCGATGCCAAATGAAATGCAGATTCCGGCGATCGAGATTTTACAGTTATTAGATGAACAAGCTCAATCTGGCGATTTAGATGCGGTAATCGAGATTGCCGAGGAAATCCAAACAGCGAATCCAGAACACGCGATTTTTTCCCAAAAAATACTCGTTTTGGCAGAAGGTTTTCAAGTCAAAGAGCTGCGGGCATTGATTCAAGAACATTTATCAAAAGTTTAAGGGGGAAAAATCATGATTGAGTCTGATAAAAAATTTATTTTCATAGTAGATGACAGTTCCACCAATTTGTCTGTGCTGTCGCAAGCCTTAAAAACAGCAGGCTACAAAGTGCGGGTAGCCGTGGATGGAGAATCGGCGCTCGCTATGCTAGAAAAATGTGCGGTCAATTCGGCAAAAAACCCTTTTCCCGAACTAATTTTGCTAGATGTGCAAATGCCGGGAATCGACGGCTTTGAAACCTGTCGCCGAATTAAAGAGAACCAGCTAACAAAGGCAATTCCAGTCATTTTTATGACTGCTTTAGCAGATGCCGAAAGTAAGATGAAAGGATTGTCATTAGGTGCGGTGGATTACATCACAAAACCTTTTGAACAAGACGAAGTAATTGCGAGAGTTAACATTCACTGGCGGCTCAAAGAGTTGACCGACAATCTGGAACAGCAAGTTACAGAACGCACCTGCGCTTTACAAAAAGCCCAAGTCAAGGTAGTGCAGCAAGAAAAACTGTCCGCCCTGGGACAACTCGTGGCAGGAGTCGCCCATGAAATTAACAACCCGCTGAGTTTTATGGTCAGCAACATTGCGCCTGCCAAGGAATATCTTACTGAGATTACAGAACTTCTTAGCCTTTATCAAAAATATTATCCTGAACCTCCATCAGATATCGCTAGCAAGATTGAAGACATAGATTTGGAGTTTGTGATCGAGGATTTTTCTCACTTGTTGAATTCCATGGAAGTAGGCACTGAGCGCATTAAAGATATTTCGCTGTCGCTGCGAAACTTTGCTCGTTCGGATGGAGATAGTGTGAGCGCG
Organism: Microcoleus sp. CAWBG58; assembly: GCF_020883045.1. Lineage (NCBI taxonomy): Bacteria > Bacillati > Cyanobacteriota > Cyanophyceae > Oscillatoriales > Microcoleaceae > Microcoleus > Microcoleus sp. CAWBG58. The sequence continues at coordinate 21,545 of NZ_JAHRFA010000054.1, forward strand.
ATTGATCTGCACCAAACTCTAGATAGTACGCTGTTGCTGTTAAAACACCGACTCAAGGATCAAGGATGTCGCCCCGCCATTGAAGTTATCCAAAACTACGGTAATTTGCCCCTAATTAAATGCTATCCAGGCCCGATGAACCAAGTGTTTATGAATTTGCTAGCAAATGCGATCGATGCTGTGGAAGAGGGTTGGGAAAAAGACCAGCGTCCTCTGAATATTACCATTACCACGGAAGTTTTGCGCGAAAGTGCGATCGTCCGAATTGCCGATAACGGGTTGGGAATGACGGAGGAGATTCAACAACATTTGTTTGAACCTTTGTTTACCACAAAAGCGGTGGGTAAGGGCACTGGGCTGGGATTGTCGATTGCTAAGCAGATTGTGAGCGACAAGCACGGCGGTCAATTGTTCTGCAAGTCTATCCCCGGGAAAGGTACTGAATTTGCGATCGAACTTCCTATTTAAAATTAATCTTATATTCGCTCAAATTAATATCCTAAAACTGGTTCGTAGTGAGGACTTTAGTCCGCATCAAATTCTGCGGACTAAAGTCCTCACTACGAACCCTGAATTAATAGCTAATCTGCAAAGTAACAGAAGCTTCTATTTGCTGTTCCCCTCCCACTACTGGGGTTGGAAATAATCCAAAATTAGCACTACCGCGAGCTTCAACAATGTCTCTGCGATTGATGGGAGGCGGTGCGAAAGCACCGTTGACTTGAATGCTGAGAATTTCTCCCCGCTTGAAGTTGAGCGAGTTTAAGACTGCATCTGCTTGCGATTGAGCGTCTTGAGTTGCTTTTTTGAGTGCTTGTTTTTGAGCTTGGACGATCGCACTTTCGGCGGCCACAAAACTCACACCTTGAATTCGGGTTGCTCCGACTTTCACCGCATCGTCGAGCAAAGTGCCGGCAGATTGAGTATTGATGCGAAAACTAACGGTATTCGTAGCAGTATACCCTATTAAGCGCTGTTGGTTGTTTTCGTAGCTGTAATTCGGGTTGAGGGAGATGCCGGTAGTTTCGAGTTTTTCTACTTGGCGCGATCGCAGCAATTCTACCACAGCGGACGATCGCTTTGCCGCTTCCTGCTGCACCTCGGCCGCCGTTTTTCCCTGCACCTCAACTCCCAAACTAACTTGAGTTTGAGTAGTGGGAATTGTTTCTATCCCGCGCCCAGTAACTGTTAGCGTTCTGATCCGCTGTTCTTGAGCCTGTACCGGATCTAATCTCACAAAACTCACGAGAGTTAAGGTTAAACATAACGCTGTTATCAGGTTGCGAAAATTGATTCTAGTATTGCGTTGCAAATTTGAATTCATAAACTCGATGCTCCTCACATACAACAGATGATATACTTGACCTTCGCACTGGAATTGCTAAAGATTCAGCCTGTTACGTTTTTAGCAACTAAAAATTTTAGTCATTGGTCATTAGTCATTAGTCGTTAGTCATTAGTCATTAGTCATTAGTCATTAGTCATTAGTTTTTATAGCGGTTCTCAAGCGTGCCGAGGTATGCCCTATGCCCTATGCCCTATGCCCTATGCCCTATGCCCTATGCCCAATTAGTCATTAGTTTTTATATGCAATCCTTAAAACAAGCTGCCCGCCAACTAAAAAAAGAAACTTACGCTGTTTATTTAGCCAGTAGAGACCAGAGAGTGCCTTGGTATGCGAGAGTTTTAGCAGGTGTTACAGTTGCCTATGCTTTTAGCCCGATCGACTTAATTCCTGACTTCATCCCAATTCTCGGTTACTTAGACGATTTAATAATTGTACCATTAGGAATTTGGCTGGTAATCAAGATGATTCCGCCACAGGTTTTAGCCGAGTGTCGGGAAAAAGCAGTCGCTGAAATAGAGCGAGGAAAACCGATAAATCGGACAGTTGCTGCTGTAATTATTGCCATCTGGATCGGTTTGGGAATATTAGCTGCAATTTGGATAAAACAAATATTTAAACGTTAAAAACTAAAACTGGATAAGGTTCGTAGTGAGGACTTCAGTCCTTCTTAAGGTTCGTAGTGAGGACTTCAGTCCTTCTTAAGGTTCGTAGTGAGGACTTCAGTCCTTCTTAAGGTTCGTAGTGAGGACTTCAGTCCGCTCTCCGGTTTATAATCAAATCAGGACTAAAGTCCCGACTACAAACAAAAAAAAATGCAGATAATTAACTTAAACTGATATTATATTGTAGGGCGATCGCGCTCTACGTTAAAAAAACTCCCCGTATCAAACACTAAGTATTATTTATCCCTTAAAAAAATCCAACAACTAACTATCCAACTATGACTCAAACTACCGATCACCTCAGCCACCTCAACCCATCCCAGCGCCAAGCAGTCGTCCATTACAACGGGCCGCTGTTAGTAGTAGCGGGCGCCGGTTCCGGGAAAACCCGAGCTCTAACTTACCGCGTAGCTAACTTAGTACGCACCCACAGAGTCGATCCTGAAAATATTCTGGCGGTGACATTTACGAATAAAGCTGCTAGGGAGATGAAAGAAAGAATTGAGAAATTGCTGGCGACTCAGCAAGCTGAAGTGGAATATGGCAAACCTTTGGCAGATTTAGCGCCGGAAATACAGACGAAATTGCGATCGCAAATTTACCACAGAATTACCAAACAGATTTGGATGGGAACCTTTCACTCTCTGTGCGGCCGCATTCTCCGCTACGACATTGAGAAATATCAAGATGAAAAAGGCCGCCAGTGGAAGAAGAATTTTTCGATTTTTGACGAGTCAGATGCTCAAAGTCTCGTCAAACAAATCGTCACCAAAGTCCTCAACCTCGATGATAAGAAATTCGACCCGCGCAAAGTTCGCTACGCCATCAGCAACGCTAAAAATCAAGGTTTGTCGCCTCAAGAATTCCTCGCTGCCGAACCGGATTACAGGGGGCGCGTAATTGCCGATGTTTACAGCCGCTACCAAGATGCTTTAGCAGCTAACAACGGCTTAGATTTTGACGATTTAATTCTGGTTCCGGTGAAACTTTTGCGCCAAAACGAGCAAGTTTTGAGTTATTGGCATCACAAGTTTCGACATATTTTAGTAGACGAATATCAAGATACCAACCGCACTCAATACGATTTGATTCGGATGTTGGTTACGAATAATGTTGACCCGAAACAGTTTGATAAATGGCAAAACCGCTCGATTTTTGTGGTAGGCGATGTCGATCAATCAATTTACAGTTTTCGGATGGCAGATTATACCATCTTGCTGGAATTTCAACAGGATTTCGGCGACGGTTTGTCGGACGAGAAGACTCAGACAATGGTCAAATTAGAGGAGAATTATCGATCGCGCGAAAACATCCTGCAAGTCGCGAACCACTTGATCGAACACAATACCGAACGCATCGAGAAGGTTCTGCGCCCGACTCGCGAACCCGGATCTCCGATTGTGGTGTGGCGCGCTGACAACGAGTTAGATGAAGGACAATTTGTGGCTGGTCAAATTCAAACGCTGAAGCGCCAAAACTCGGAATACGAACACGGCAGTAACTTTGCGATTCTCTACCGCACAAATGCTCAATCTCGCTCCTTTGAAGAAGCGTTAATGTACTTGGATATTCCCTACAATATTGTCGGCGGTCTGAAGTTTTACGATCGCAAAGAAATCAAAGATATCCTAGCATACCTGCGGACGATCGCCAATCCCGACGATAGCGTCAGCCTCAAACGCATCATCAACACTCCCCGCCGCGGCATTGGCGACACCACATTTGGTAAAATCGAAGATGCTGGAACCCAGTTGGGGATTCCGTTGTGGGAAATCCTCAGCGATGAGTCTTCTGTAAATACTCTAGCAGGGCGATCGGCAAAAGCTATTATTAAATTTGCCCAAATGATCGATCGTTGGCAACAAAAACTTGAAACCACGCCCGCCTCGCAAATTGTCCAAGGAATTATCGAAGATTCTGGTTACATTGACGATTTAAAAAACCAAGGAACCGAAGAAGCCGAAAACCGGATCGAAAACGTTCGAGAATTGTACAACGCGGTGCTACAATTTGAAGAACAAAACGAAGAACCGACACTAACATCGTTCTTAGCCAAAGCATCTTTAGCATCCGATTTAGATGACTTGAAAGAAGACGATTCCCGCGTATCGCTGATGACGCTGCACTCAGCAAAAGGGTTAGAATTTCCCGTAGTATTTCTAGTCGGAATGGAACAGGGTTTATTTCCCAATTTCCGCAGTTTGGATGACCCGAAAGCGATAGAAGAAGAACGCCGTTTGTGCTACGTCGGCATCACTCGCGCCCAGGAATTGCTATTTCTCACTCACACTCGCGAACGGCGCCTCTGGGGAGGATACCGCGAACACTGCACGCCTTCGCTATTCTTGGGCGAGTTACCAACACATTTATTGGCTGGAAGTACGAAGAAAACTAAGACGGGAAAAACGGCTGCATCTCAGGGAAAAACTAATACTTCAGCAGCCAAGTCCGGGAATTATCAATCGGGGAATAACGGACAATTTGCAGAGTGGAAAGCGGGCGATAAAGTTTTTCATCATGCCTTTGGAGTTGGAGAAATTACGCACGTTTTGGGAGTAGGCGATAAAATTAATCTAGCAATTAAGTTTTCGGGTTTGGGCAGAAAAATTATCGATCCGAGAACAGCGAAATTGCAGCCAATCTAAGCAAAAACGTAGAATAAAAACATCAGCTTTTATGCTTTACCGGGTTCGTAGTGAGGACTTTAGTCCTTCTTTGTTGCGGACTAAAGTCCTCACTACGAACCTTTTTTACTATGGTAATCGAGCGGACATGATATCAACGTGTTTTCGGGTGAAGAATTTAATGTCGATATTGCTGTTGGACTTACAGGAGTTTGCGATTTTCTTATCAGCCGTTCCCCCGAACAATTAGACATTGAAGCCCCAGCAGTTGTGATGGTAGAAGCTAAAAAAGGAGATTTGAAAGTAGGTTTGGGTCAATGTATTGCTGAAATGGTGGCAGCCCAGAAGTTTAATGAAGCGAAAGGGCGATCGATCTGGGCCATCTACGGTAGCATTTCCAGCGGCACAGCTTGGCGGTTTCTCAAGCTAGAAGGGCAAAAAGTGACGATCGATCTTAGCGACTATCCCCTACCTCCCGTCGATAAAATATTGGGATTTTTAGTCTGGATGGTACAGCAAAATTAGGATTAGATTAAATCTGCTTCTCTTTTAACAGGCAAGATGCCTGTTCCACAAGAAAATTCACTCTTTGTGGAACAGGCATCTTGCCTGTTCCTAAAAGACTTATTAAGAATGATGCAACATCTCATATCTTATTCGATTACTTGAGATTCGACACGCCTGTATTTACCCGCCAAACGTTCTCGACGCTGGCGGCGGTTGTCAGCTTCAAATATAGCGATTAATTCATCCAGGTTTAGAGTCAAAGCGTCCAACTGTTCGCAGACTTCACGCATTTTTTCAACGTGTCGCTTTCTGGTTTCAGCATCGGGGATTCTAGGTTGTTGATTCATGGCAAATTCCAATCGATTTTAATTTCTCGGATAGTTGCTTCTGAGGCATCGACAGTCGCCTCTGTTTGTTCTATCGTTCTATACAGAAAGTTTAACGTATCCGCAGTCGCAGCGGGTTGAGATTCTGCCACTTGCTGCAAAAGCCTGTACAAACGATTGTAAGGGTTTCTCAACCTTTCCTTAACATTATCCAGGGATTCAAGTTCGGGGAGTGTCGCTTCTGTCTCGCCAAACTGCTGCATTAAAATATATTCTGTGGCGGTTGTCTCGTTGAGGAGTTCCACTAGCCGTCGCTGCAATGTGAAAATTGTGTTCAGGATGTCATCAGGTAGCTTTGCCATTGTCCTTACTTTTTAGGGATAACAACTTAACACAATATATCAGAAGGTTTGGGTGCATTTCATTTTAGTTGCGATCGAGAGCGATTGTACTCCTAATTTACCAGATATCAATCTGACTAAAATCATTCAGAGTATAAACCATCGAATCGATCGTGAAGTCGCCTTGTTGAATCCTCGAATCAAAAGTCCAAAGCCCCCTTAGGGAGCATCTCAGTTTTGTAAAAAGCATTTTTTATTTTAGTGCTGTCCCCGCTCGCCTATTGTACAATAGGCGAGCGGGGACGCTCGCACTGTAAGGGATAAAAATTAAATAATTTACAATTTCATGCTTCTTCTGCCCATCCCACAAACTTGTGTAAATTATTAAATTTGCGCTTCTAAATGCAAAAATTAGATGCTCCCGTCTCAACTCTCAACTCTCAACTCTCAAATTGATTGACTTCCCTGCTTCGCCAATAATGCACTTCCATAGGCAGCCGCAGTATGAATCGGCGTTTCAACAGGCACTTTCAAATACCGCTGACGAATCGCACTCCAAGTCGCATTTTTTGCACCACCGCCAGCAGTATAAACTTTAGTCAAAGGAGTTGCGCCCAACTCCTGTAATAATTGATATCCCCGCGCTTCAATCCGCGCGATGCTTTCTAGCAAACCGTGCAGAAATTCCACTGAATCAGTCGGACGCGGTTCGAGTTTTGGCGCCAAATTCGGGTCATTAATTGGAAAGCGATCGCCATTTTTTAACAACGGGTAATAATCCAGCAAACTCTCTTGTTTAGCATCGATTTTTTGGCTCAAACTATCCAACTCAGCATCAGTAAAAAAGTGTCGCAGCACCGCACCTCCCGTATTAGAAGCGCCTCCAACTAACCACAAATCGCCTGCCTGGGCGGGCATGGGGAGGGCGGGCACGGGGGCACCGCCCCTACAAAGGGGGGGGAAACGATGGCTGTAAATTCCGTATCTCGAATCATCTACGCGGGTATGACTTAACAGTTTCACAGCTAAAGTTGAACCGAGAGAAGTTACTGCTTCCCCGGGTGAATTGACACCGCTGGCTAAAAAGGCTGCGATGCTATCGGTTGTACCAGCACAAACTGTACAATCGCGGGGAAAACCGAAGCGATCGCCCACTTGAGCCCTCAATTCCCCCACAGGCGTACCCGGTGCGACAACTTCCGGCAATTTCGGCGTTACAGCGCCAGCAATTCCCTCGATTAGCCAATCGGGATAGCACAAAGTATCAACATCGAAACCGAGTTTTAAAGCATTGTGATAGTCGCTAATTCCTAATTTTCCGTGCAGCAAAAACGCCAGCCAATCGGCTTGATGCAGGAAATAAAGCTGGCTGGTAAACCCTCGAAAGTCTTGCCACCACAGGAGTTTGGCGAAGCTGGATGTAGCGCTTAATACTGTGTGGTTGGCTGGTGCGATCGCCCGTAACGTCTCTGTCACCGCTGCACCGCGCCCATCGTTGTATAAAATCGGCTCACATACGGGTACACCGTCAGTATCGCACAACATGACTGTGGAAGATGTGCCGTCAAGGGCGATCGCGCTTACCTGATTGCGGATGGTTGCGGGGATTTGCTCAATTAAAGCCCACAGCGCGTTTTGCCACACCGAGGGCAATTCCGGCTGTTGTGCGCCGGCAAAAGTGCATTCTGTCTCGCAATGGATTGTACCCTGGGAGTCGATGATTGTCGATCGAGCGCCCGTGGTACCGAAATCTATTCCCAAATAAAGATTCATTTATCACTCCCGCGAATTTTCCCATATCTCAGAAACCGGGTTTTTTTACGAAAATTTTTCGTTGTCACCCACAGATTATATAAAAAACCCGGTTTCTTTGGCCTTAGTGCGTAAGTTCACGGGTTAAGCATGGGGGCGAGAAACCCGGTTTCTACGAGTTTTGCGTTGAGTGACGAGAAATATAGAAAGAAACCGGGTTTCTGAGATTATCGTGCTTCGACATATTCACATAGCGTAGTTGGTTCGGGAATGGGTAAACCTTCCTCTCGCAACCCTTCTAAGTGAAATTCTATTGCTTCTTTAATTTGCTGCTGTATTTCGGCAAGGGTTGCGCCTGTGGCTGCACATCCGGGTAAATCTGGCGCGTAAGCTGAATAGTTATTGGGTGTTTTTTCAATCACAATGGCATAACGCATTAGTTGAGATCCTCATCTTGATGATTGGTTTCGACTTCGTTAGGTTTTTGTTGCTCTTTAACTTCTTTGAATTGAGCTTGTTTGAGAATATTATTGGATGTACCAGGAGCCAAATCGTCAGATAGTTTACCGGGAACTGTAACTAAACCGGATTTGGTAGGATGTTTGTACTGGCGGTGACTTCCTCGCGTTCTAGCTAGATACCAACCGTCTGCCTCTAGTTGTTTAATGATATCTCTGACTTTTGTTGGCATTTATTATTAATGTAAGTAACAGGTATTGAAATGACTAAAAGCCGATTACTTCGTAGAAAAAGGTTCGAGAATAAATACTTAAAAAGGGGCTGAAATTGCTATAGATTACAGCTTACAGCTCTTGATGCGAAAGAAGAGAGAACCACACAACCAACCCCAACCACCCCAACACCCCAACAACCCAACCCAATCCTTCTCCCCCCCACGCAAACACACGCGCACACGACGGGAGATGACCCCGTGGTGCTTCCAGATTAAAGGTTAAATCATCGTACTCCAACCAACCTTTCCTCCCCTTTCTCCTCTTTCGCCAACCGACACGATCGCCTAGCTTGCATTCAGTATCCCAATCAACTTTACCGCCTACTTCCAACCAGATTTTTTTCTGGACGCTAAAGCCAAAGTGACCCTGACTGTATTTTACCCACAATTGGTCGAGCGTCCGCAAATCATCGCCAGGAAAATTCTCGATCGAGTTCGTATCGAACCAACCTTCCTTCTCCCGTCTAGCAGCTATTAACATCACCTTGAATGTTTCCTGATCCGCCTCTTTCCACTTTCCTGCTGCTAATAAATCCCGCAGACGAGTATAGTCAACACCCTGCGCTGATTTAAGCGAGTCTGGTGGCGGTGGAGGTGTTTGAGGTGATAATTGAGGTGATTGAGAAGCAAGATCCTGCAAAACTTCAGTAGCAGATTGATAACGTTTTTTAATAGCAGGTTGTATCATTTTATCTAAAATCTGACCCAGTTCCGAACTGACAGATGTTTTTAAGTGTTCTCGCCACACCCACTCAAACTCGCTATCATCGAATAAATCAATCGGTTCAACCTCAGTTAACAGACACAGACAAGTGACACCGAGACTATAAATATCACTCGCATGAATAGCTTTGCCCTTGGCTTGTTCTGGTGCCGTATATCCAGCCGTCCCGATCCTCGTTCCCGTTACCGCTAGAGCCGTTTGTGTCGCATATTTCGCGGCACCAAAGTCAACGAGAACCAGTTGACCATCTTGCCGAAAAATAATATTTTCTGGCTTGATATCTCGGTGAATAACTTGGCGAGAGTGAATGAACTCGAATACGGGCAGTAAGTTATTAAGCAAGTTGCGAATCTGCGTTTCGCTAAAATATCCATGAGATTTTAATGTTTGGGCTAAATTTTCACCGTCGATGAATTCTTGGACTAAATACTGCCGTTCATCTTGACTAAAATATGCTAATAATTCGGGAATTTGAGAATGTTTACCCAACTGTTCTAGGCGGACTGCTTCAAGCTCAAATAATTCAGCAGCTTTCTGGATACTAGAAGTGCCTTGAAGTTGGGGGTAGAATTGTTTAATAACGCAGGGAGGTTTTGAGGGTTTATACTCGTCAATAGCTAGAAAAGTGCGCCCAAATCCCCCTTGTCCAATAATTTTTTTGGCTGCGTAGCGATCGCCCAATAGCAGTTTATTCCCACATTTTTGACATAATTTTGTAGAGCCCGACGGGTTTTGGAATAAGCAATCAGGGTTTAGACACTGGCTCATAAAATATGCTTATAAATTACAGATTCAAGCTCTCGATGCGATGCCAGCGGACATGGTTTTAAATGTGAAACAGCAGAGCCGGGTAAGGACATCGCATTGCCGATATGTGTCAACTTAAGTCTGAAACCTTTGTATCTCTCGCTTTTATCCTCTTGCCAGATCCCCCTAAATCCCCCTTAAGAAGGGGGACTTTGAGATCGCTCCGGTTCCCCCCTTCTTAAGGGGGGCTAGGGGGGATCAGACCTCGGCGATTGTTAGCAATCTATGACTGAGTTTGACCTTAAGTTGAGACTAATAAGCAATGCCTGAGTCCCCACTCAAAACAGAGTTAAACTTTCGTCCCGCACTCAGGACAAAACTTATTGCTCGAAACATTCTTCGCGCCGCAACTCGGACAATAAATCAACTCCGCAGATTCCAATTTACTGCGTTCCGGCAAACCAACCATTTGAGCGTTGCTCTTACCTGGAACTACCATCGGATAGCAGTTTTCGTCCCTCGTTACCTTGACGTTCATCAACACAGGGCCGTCGTAAGCAAGCATTTCGCCGATCGCACTTTGCAACTCATCCGGCCGCGAAACCAGCATCCCCTTCACGCCGTAAGCTTCGGCCAGCATCACAAAATCCGGCATTCCTACAGTCATGTTCGACGACGAATAACGCTCGCCGTAGAACGCCTGCTGCCACTGCCGCACCATGCCCTGCCAGCCATTATTTACGATCGCAATCTTGACATTAATGCCATATTGTGCTAGGGTTCCCAGCTCTTGAATATTCATTTGGATGCTAGCATCGCCAGCAATACAAATCACTTGCTCGTTGGGTAGCGCCATTTTCGCGCCCATCGCCGCCGGCAACCCAAAACCCATTGTTCCCAAACCAGCGCTCGAAATCCAGCGGCGCGGCCCGTTGTTTAAGAATTGAGCCGACCACATTTGATGTTGACCGACATCCGTTGTGTAGTAAGCATTCGGCGCTTGAGTCGCCAACTCCCAAATCACCTCTTGCGGAGACAAAATCTCTGGATAGTGCGGTACAACTAACGGATAGTCCTGTTTCCAGCGATCGATCCTGTGCAGCCATTCCCCAGTTTGTCCGGGAGTTCCCGAAACACCAGTTTCCCGACAGCGACGCAGCATATCCATCAAAACTTGCCGGACATCTCCGACAATCGGCACGTCTGGGCCGCGATTTTTGCCGACTTCCGCCGGATCGATATCGATGTGAATCACCTTAGCCCGCGCGGCAAACTCGTCTAGTTTTCCCGTCACCCGATCGTCAAACCGAGCTCCGACAGCAATCAACAAATCGCACTCGGTAACGGCAAAATTAGCGTATGCAGTGCCGTGCATCCCCAGCATTTTCACAGACAGAGGATGGTTTTCATCAAAGGCACCTTTGCCCATCAGCGTTGTCGTCACCGGCAGTTGGAACATCTCGGCGAGTTCCTTAATTTCCTCGTGGGCCCCGGCTGCGATCGCCCCGCCGCCCACATACAGCAAAGGACGCTTCGCCTCCGTCAGCAAATGAATCGCTTGACTGATTTGCCGGGGATTTCCCTTGACTGTCGGGCGGTAGCCAGGAATTCTCACAGATCCGGGTGTGACGGGGAGATAGTCAAACTCTTCTAAACCAACATCCTTGGGCACATCAATCAACACCGGGCCCGGGCGTCCCGTACTCGCGATGTGGAAAGCTTCAGCGACAATTCGCGCCATATCTCTCGGATCGCGCACTACATAGGAATGCTTGACAATTGGCAGCGTAATGCCGTAAATATCAGTTTCCTGAAACGCATCAGTGCCGATCGCCGGACGCGGAACTTGACCGGTAACAACCACCATCGGGATAGAATCCATGTGGGCCGTCGCAATCCCCGTCACCAAATTAGTTGCACCCGGCCCGGAAGTCGCGAAACAAACCCCAACTTGTCCGGTAGCGCGGGCGTAGCCGTCAGCCGCGTGGGCTGCGCCTTGTTCGTGCCGCACCAGAATGTGTTTGATCCCGCCGCTTTCTTCAGCGCGGTAGAGCTCGTCGTAAAGCGGCAAAATTGCGCCACCGGGATAACCAAAAATATGCTTGACGCCGTGGCGGATCAAGCTGTCGATCAAAGCAAATCCACCAGTTGCACGTTTGACGGCTACTTTAGTTTTTAGTTGCACAGAATTTTCGTCCTTAAAGTAATTATGATTTTTAATGAAAGCTTGGATACTACTTTAATCTCAATAATCAAACTCTCATAATTTAACTGCTAATATTTTACAAAAAGTTTCGCGAGCGATGTGCGATCGTCCGATCGCGAAATTGTGAAACAGCAGAGGAAGGAAAGAAACAGGAAAATTGCCGAAGCAGAACAGCGGGCGGTTGGAAACCGCTGCGACACAGACAAAACCCGCCTCCGTTGGTTAAAAAACTGACGGTTAAAGTTACCTTATTTTCGACCGTTGGCGTCCGGCGGACATTGTTTGTGTAGACGCAGTTTCAACCCTACGTCGGATCTAGAGATACTCTTAAGTCTTTAATACTTTGCGGGTATGGTACCAAGCTGCCAGGCCCATCACTGGAACTAAAAAGCCCAAACTCAGCAGCACGATCCGCAAGCCGAGGTCATCCGACCCGACGGCTTTGCTGACAGCATCCGTCAGCGGGCCAGTCAGTGCTAAAGGCAAGCTGAGAGCAATATTAATCGCATTGTTCTCCAAGCCAAAGACTTTTCCCCGCATAGATTCGGGAGTTTTTTCTTGAATCAAAGCTTGCATCGGGCCGTTAATTAAGGAAGCGCCAAAACCGAACAGAGCACTCAATCCGAATCCCAGCCAAAGCTGTCTGACAAAGGCAAACATTCCCAACACAAAACCCATCATTACGAAACCAATTAATGGCAAAGGTTTGTTGTGCATTCGATCGCCCCAGTGGCCCAAAAACGCCGCACCGAAGACCATTCCGATGCCCGCTGCAGCCAGCAAAAATCCAAATTGAGTTTCTTTGAGACCTATTTTGCCCGAAAGTGCGATCGCCAGAACTTGCAGCGCCGCAAACACCGAATACAAAATCGTCAACTGCACCATCGCGTTGCTAATCAGGCGATTGTGCTTCAAATACCGCAAACCTTCTTTAAAGTCTTGCCAAGGATGAACATTTTTGCCACTGCTACCGCCGCGATTTTCTTTAATGTGCATCAAGTAGAGCAAACCTGCTGAGATCAGGTACAACCCGCCCAGGAAAAACTCTTGAGAAGCTGGCCCGTAGCTGTGTTTGAGCCAACTAAATATCGGTTCGCCGATCGTCATTCCGACAATTATCCCGCCCATGGTGGACGAGGCGAACAGAGCATTTGCCGACATCAGTCCCTCTCGCCCCACAGCCAGCGGGATTGCCGCCGCCTCTGCGGGAGCAAAAAATTGCGTTACGGTAGACACTAAAAACGTGAGTACCAACAACACCACAAAAGTTTTGGGCAAAAACGGCAAAGATCCAATCAACACCGCTCGGATCGCGTTGCAGCCGATCAGCATTTGCTTTTTGGAAAAGCGGTCTACCACGATACCGGCCGCCGAACCAAAGACGATCGCCGGCAGCGTGTAGGCGATCATCACCGCTGACAGCATCGAATTTTCCGAATGTTGCCAAGAAACGGGCCAGGGTCGGTAGTCGCCTGTTTTAAGCAGAATAATCAGCAATACGTAAAAGATTTTATCCGCCACTTGGGCCAACAACTGGCCAGTCCACAAGGTGAGGAAGGGGCGATTTCTCAGTAGGGCATCAAGCCCGCTGCGGTCAGGGGGAGGGCTAGCTGGGTGCATAGGAATAGTTTAACTGACCGCTTCTGGCAATTATAGTTTTCAGCAATACGTGCAAATCTGACTTGTGCAAAGCGGAAACCGGGGAAAAATCCTGTCTCCTGCGTTCTTTTTCTGTTTTAGCAGATCGGCGACGGAGGGCTTGGGTCTTTTTCACTCTAGCGCGATCGGTCTATCCCCGAGCTCCCGCACCCCGGAAAATCCGAGAACATTGTTAAAGGTTGGCGTGCGTTCGATCGCGAGTACAACATAAGGTAGTATATTTGACAAAATACTTGCTATTGGCAGCGATCTTAAAAGATGTCACGCCGATTAAGTAATATAACGAAAGTAGTAATGTTAGGAGTGAGAAACTTGAAAAAGGTTGAAGCTATTATTCGCCCGTTTAAACTTGACGAAGTGAAAATCGCACTCGTCAATGCTGGGATTGTGGGGATGACTGTTTCTGAAGTTAGAGGTTTTGGCCGTCAAAAGGGCATGACAGAACGCTATCGTGGCTCTGAGTACACCGTTGAGTTCTTGCAAAAGCTCAAGGTCGAGATTGTTGTCGAAAACGATCAGGTTGACATGGTGGTTGATAAAATTATCGCTGCTTCCCGCACGGGCGAGATTGGCGACGGCAAGATTTTCATCTCTCCTGTAGAACAAATTATCCGCATTCGGACAGGAGAAAAGAACCTGGAAGCAATCTAATATACTGGGGCATTGGCTTGCGCAGGGCATTGATCGTCTGTCAATTGACCACAATAAATAAGTAAGGTTCGTAGTGCGTCCTGGCGTCCGTAGTTTCAGAGCGTCCTGGCGTCCGCACTACGAACTGTTTTTGTTATGACTTGAGTCCGCAGTCTTAGAGCGGACTGAAGTCCGCACTACGAACTAATGACTAATGACTCCATTTGTGGTAATAGAGCCTGGAATGCTCGGCCACGGTGTGAGTGCGATCGCTTAATTTCCGGTGTCATTTCCGCAAAAGTCTGTTGCTGTTGAGGCACGTAGAAAATCGGGTCATATCCGAAACCTCCCGTACCGCGAGGAGAGTGCAGGATTTCGCCGCGACAAATTCCTTCTACTTGCAGGGCAATTGTACCGTCGGGACGGGCGATCGCGATCGCGCACACAAATTGTGCTCCCCGGTTTGGTTCGGTTCCCAATTCTTTAAGCAGCCGAGATATCCTGTCAGCATCGGTTTTTCCGTAGCGCGCCGAGTAAATCCCAGGTTGACCGTCAAGTGCATCTACCATTAAACCAGAATCATCGGCGATCGACCATTCACCTATTGCTTTAGCGATTTCCGAAGCCTTCAAGCAAGCATTAGCGATAAAAGTCTCCCCAGTCTCCTCAATTTCCAACTCTTCCGGTTTCAGTTGCAACTCCCACCCCAAATCCTGAAGATAAGCCTGCATTTCCTTAACTTTGCCGGGATTGCTGGTGGCGACAACGAGTAATTTGCGATCGGTCATAATTTCAATTAAAACTTTCCATAGACATTAACTCACATTTTATAGCATTCTCAATAAGTCTTTTATGGTCGGGCTAGAAGCCCAACCCACAAATAAGAAAATTCATTGCTTGTGGAACAGGCCGGAAAGCCTGTTGCTGACAATGGTGAAACATCTCAGTATTAACTCACATTTTGGGAAAATGGTTGCAGCAAAATCCCCAAAATCTTATCAACCTCTTTAATATAGTATTCAACCGGATCGATAAACAGAGTAGTTCCTTCCAAAATCAAGAATTTCCAGTTAGTACCAGTCGTCACAGCACCGGCGATCGACCTCAGTACCTTGATTTTGATTAAAGCATTGAGCAGCCACCATTGCCGCCGCGCATTGTCCCAACCCGCCAATAATATCTTCTTTTTTCGCTTCAAAGATAGTCACAACGGTCGCACTGATAAACAATTGTTCCTGAGAACCGCTAATCAAATAATCACAAAATCCTTGCAATCCCCTGGCTGGATCTACAGTAAAATCCTTGCCGGAAAATAGCGAAACACGCTTGTTTAACAGCCACCTAGCTTCTGCCAAAATCGGAGCAATTAAAAATTCCGATCGAGCCTTTTCTGTCGAAATAGCAATTGCTAAAGGCACTTCAACAGTTGACAGTTGACAGTTGACAGTTGACAGTTGACAGTTGACAGTTGACCTCGGCCTAAAAGTCAGAGGATTGGAGTAATGAATAGTCTGATTTTAATTTCTACGCCCATGGGTTTCGGCTTTCAACCAATTCTTTCTGGTAATCATCCAAAGTAGTTGTTAAAATTTCCGACGGTGCAACAGAAGGTGTAGCAGCAAATAAATCGCGCGTCTCATCCAAAGTTAAGCCAAAATCGTCTTTAACTCTAGCAAGGCTGAAATCGCTGTATGCCATCTTTTTAGCTCCCAAAATTAATTGCGATCGCCAAATATGACAGTCGAGGGATTGTCACAATAAAATTATATATCTCAGGCTTAAATTATAGCATGAAAAATATGCGATCGTCATAAATTATGCGCCTTTCTAAAATTCACCTTTTAGCTTTTTTTATAATTGCAGCAATCTCCGTTCATAGCTGTACAATGCCCGATGAATATGCAGCCTATGAGGTTATGGGCCCACCAGTCTGGTCGCCGGATAGTCAGCAAATTGCTTTTGTAGCAACCCACGGCAAAAATGAAAAACCGTTTATGAACTGGGAAATCTATAAAGTCAACGCCAACGGTACAGGATTGACTAGACTTACCGACGATCCAGAAGCGGATGTTGACCCAGCTTGGTCGCCTGATAGTCGGCAGATTATCTTCTATTCAAATCGCAATTTCAAGCAACAAGAAGGAAATAAAAATTGCTGCGGTAGCCTTTATACAATCAATTCCGACGGTTCAGAACTCACGCAAATTACCAAAGATATTGGCTGGGCAAAAAATCCCCAATGGTCGCGCAGCAGCAATCGGATTGCCTTTGAAGCAGAAGGAAAAATTTATGCAATCAATCCAGATGGTAGCGGTTTGGTGAAGCTAGTTGATTTGGGAAATAACAAAGGTGAGTCAATTACCAATTACTCTCCTATATGGTCGCCAGATGGAAAAAAAGTTGCTTTCACAAACACTAAAATTGAAATAATTAATTCAGACAAAACCAATAGAATTTCGCTTTTGTCAACCAGTCAAGATTATGCACCGTCTTGGTCGCCAGACGGCAAAAAAATCGTCTACAATCGCGGCATACATACAAGCGATGGCAAACGACAAAAAACTATTAGTCAAGTTTGGCTTGCTAATGCCGACGGTTCGGGAAAACCTCAAAAGATAGCCGATGGTGCTAGTGCTGTGTGGTTGTCTGACGGTCGAATTTCCTTTAGCTGTCCTTCAAAAATTCAGCAAGATGGTACCGAAGAATCGTTTATTTGTGCGATGAATGCCGACGGCTCGAATTTGACTAAATTAAAACCTAAAGTTCGTTTTTTGCATGGTCACCTGATGGTAAAAAGATTGCATTTATTCCTGATTCATATCCCGATGTCAGGCTTTATGTGATGAATGCAGATAGTTCTGGGTTATTACAATTAGCCGGAAAACCTGAATCATCTAAGCAGGATAAGACTGGCGACAACTAGGAATATTTTTTTTGACCGCAGAGGACGCAGAGAACACAGAGAAGATGAAGGGAGAAACAAGTGAAAATAAATCTTTTATTTCAAAAACTTTTGCTATTAATTGTCGGGTTGTTAATAAATCTAATGGTTTTTTTGATTATAGATTTTATTTTAAAATACGGCTTTGCTGCACTGTTCAATTTTGCAGCTATTTATCCTTTCTTGGGTGTTCCTATTTTTCTGATTGTATTGATTGCTTTGTGTAGTTTAGTTTATGTTTTGTTGAAGAAGGACTAAAGTCCTTACTACAAACAATCTATTAAACTAACTGTTTCTGCTGCTTCGATCGCAGAATCTTCCAAAAACTTGTAGAATTGTACAAATTGTTCGACAAAATTAATGACCACAAAACCCTGCTCGTGTCCGGGTTTTAACGTGCCAGCGTTTATAATAGTTAAGTTGCCAAAGTGTCGAACCATCTTACGATTTGTATGACCGTTGATGACATATCTATATTTTCCATCTCGAATTAAGTTTTGCAGATCTGTATTTGCTTGAATGGCATACCCATAATCATCAGGATTGAGGCGAACCATATCATTTTCCCCAAGCCCGTGACATAAAAGTGCTAAACCATGAGGTGTTGGAAATTCCCTGGTTGCAGGAAGAGAACTTAAAAATGAATGGGAAGCAATCGAAAGGGAATCGGGCTGTGTAGCATTTTTTAGATCTCGCAGTTGATTGTTTAATAACCATCGATCGTGATTTCCTGAAACTGTTAAAATTGCTTCGCGCCTCAAGATATCGCAGCATTGATTAGCGTCACCTAAACCATCAACAATATCTCCGA
The DNA here is from genome assembly GCF_020883045.1 of Microcoleus sp. CAWBG58. Classification (NCBI taxonomy): domain Bacteria; kingdom Bacillati; phylum Cyanobacteriota; class Cyanophyceae; order Oscillatoriales; family Microcoleaceae; genus Microcoleus; species Microcoleus sp. CAWBG58. The sequence goes on from NZ_JAHRFA010000054.1 coordinate 39,556, forward strand.
CAGAAAGGATCTTGTCAACATTTTGGGATTTGAGAAAATCTACAGATTTCTTTAACAACTGTTCCTCAGTGTGGATATCACCGATCGCACCTATAACATTGAAGTTTTTGTTTGCAATCATAGTTAGTAAAGATATTACTCACCGACGATTAAATTTTAACAGCGGACAATTAACAGCAAAATCATTTGTATAATTCTTGTAGGGGCAATCCCCCCGTGGTTGCCCGATCGATCGGAGAGGGCGGGCACGGGGGCACCGCCCCTACACATATTCATGAATGATTTAGACTCGCTATAGATTGGGTTTTCGTTGTCAACTGTCAACTGTCAACTGTCAACTGTCAACTGTTTAACCTTTCTGCGCCCAATCCTTTGCCCAATTCAAGTTTTGCATCACTTCTTTCAAAGTCGCAGCTTCCGAATACAAGCGCAACACTGGTTCAGTACCGCTAAACCGAATTAACAGCCAACTTCCGTCAGCTAAACGAAATTTATATCCGTCAACTTTGTTGCAATCTACAACTGCTTTCCCCGCTATTTCTGTGAGAGGTTGATTTTGCAGCAGCGACAGCAAACGCGCTCTTTCTGCCATGCTTGCTAGATGCAAGTCAATGCGATCGTAAGCTGAAGTAAAATTAGTCTCTGTTTGCAGTCGGCGATAGATGTCGCTCAAATCTTCCCCGGATTTGACAACGGCTTCTAACAAATACAGCGCCGATAGCAAAGCGTCTCTTTCGGGAATGTGGGTTCCGTAGCCGATTCCGCCGGATTCTTCGCCGCCGACTAGGACTTGGGTGGTTAACATTCGATCGGCTATATACTTGTAACCGATCGGCGTTTCAAACATTGGTAAGCCGTAAAGTTCGGCAATTTTGGGCATGATGTCGGAACCGCTGACTGTTTTGATGACTTCTCCGCTCAAGCCGCGCCGTTTGGCTAAGTGTTCGATTAATATAGGAACTAGGATTTGCGAACTGAGGAAGTTTCCGCTAGAGTCAACGGCTGCAATTCGATCGCTATCTCCGTCAAATACAAATCCGATCGACAAACCAGATGCTTTTCGCTGGTGAGTCCGCATCAGGCGGAACAATTGCGACAGGTAGCGTGGCAAAGGTTCCGGTGCACCGCCTCCAAACAGCGGATCGCGATCGCTGTTGACTTCTTGCACAGTTTCTTCTAATATTTGAGCTAATCCGCCCGCCGCGGCGCCGTGCATTACATCTACAAATACCGTAATTTTCCCAGATGCGATCGCCCCCTTAATCGCTTCAATATCCACCATTTCCCGCAAGGTTTTGCAGTAAGCCGGCCAAGGATTGAAATTTTCCAATTTTCCGGGAGTTGCTGAAAGTGCCGCCGGATTTTCGAGTTTTGCTTCTATCTGTTGCGTAACTTCGGGCGAAACTGAACCGCCAAATCCGCCCTTGACTTTTAATCCTAAATATGCACCGGGATTGTGGCTGGCTGTCAGGACGATCGCACCCAAAGCATTTAACTGTTTTGCCGCCAAACTAAAAGCCGGAGTTGGGGCGTAGGATTCGCTGAGGAGCACGTCAAATCCGGCGTTTTGGACTGCCACAGCCGCGTTTTTGGCAAAATCTTCAGCCAGAAATCGGCGGTCGTAACCGACAATTACAGTCCCACTGGTGGCATTATTGCCGCCAGTTTGTGCGAGAACTTGTGCTGCTAGGGGAGCTACCAACGCTACGCGATCGAATGTAAAATCGTCAGCAATGATGCCGCGCCAGCCATCTGTACCGAATTTAATAGGATTCATTTAGTCACAAGCCATAAGTCACTCGTCTATTTTATGAGCTTATTTGGCGATCGTCAGTCGATTTTAGATTTTAGATTTTAGATTTTAGATTTACTTGCAGCCTTGAATCTGGCAGCTTGAACAACACTCTAAAATTTTGGGAGCTCCATTTATGGACTGTACGTGGTACGGTACCCGTTTTGGGGCTGGTGAAAAGTCATCATTAGTCAGCAGTCATCAGCCCAATCACAACTGTCAACTGTTAACCGACAGCCGACAACTGATATCAATTCCGGCTGTACCGGAATGATTTAACCGCAGAGAACGCAGAGAACGCAGAGGAAGAGAAGAGAGAGATGAATACAGGACGACACTAACGGATTTGATATGACAACTGTCAACCGACAACTGACAACTGACAACTGTCAACCGACAACTGTCAACTGTCAACTGTCAACTGTCAACTGTCAACTGACTAAAAGAATGCCGGTTGGTGGCGGATCAAATTCAGGAATTCTTCGCGAGTTTTTTGTTCCTCCTGAAACACGCCCAACATCGCACTCGTCACTGTCCAAGCACCGGGTTTTTGCACGCCCCGCATCGTCATGCACATATGGCTAGCTTCCATTACTACAGCCACTCCCTGTGGTTCCAATATTGTCTGAACTGCTTCGGCAATTTGGCGCGTCAAACGTTCTTGTACCTGCAATCGCCGGCTGTACATTTCGACAATTCTCGCTAGTTTGCTCAGTCCCACTACTTTTTGGTTGGGAATGTAAGCTACGTGAACTCGACCCATAAATGGCAGCATATGGTGTTCGCACATACTGAAGGCGCTGATATCTCGCACCAGTACCATTTCGTTGTGACCTTCGTCAAAGATAGCGCCGTTGAGGAGTTCTTCGAGGGATTGACTGTAACCGCTGGTGAGAAACCGCATTGCTTCTGCTACCCGCTTCGGGGTTTTGAGCAATCCTTCGCGTTCGGGATCTTCTCCTATTCCCAGCAGCATTGTCCGAACGGCTTCCATCATTTCTTCCTGACCTATTTCTGAGGCTACGGGAACGTTGGATTCTTGACCGTGGGAGGAATTGCGATCGGGTCGAGTGGCGATGCGGGGCAAGTTGTTATCGGCGGTTGCGGGCTGTTTCATGGTGTCAGTTGAGATTGAGTTTGAGCCGTTCGTACCGTTATTCGATGCAATTGTCATAAAAAGTTGGTGTGAGGATGAATCTATTTTCGATTTTCGATTTTCGATTCGGCATATACCTATCGATTTTCGATTTTCGATTTTCGATTGAGGGATAGAACGAGAGATTTAAAGATTGTTGAATTCGATAAAAATCCAGCTTTCTACAATCTCAAGTTCACAAAATTCCGGCGTTGGACATGAGCGTCATTTCTTCAATGACTGCACTTGCCGGTAACTGAACTGCGTGCAGGATTGATTGGGCGACGATTTCTGGAGTTAACATCGCGCTGCGATCGAAGTCGGCTTGCACGCTGTCTGTGTCCCACATGGGAGTGTTGACAGAACCCGGACAGATGGCTGTGACGCGAATTCCGCCAGCCCGTTCTTCGGCGGCTAATGTCTTGGACAAAGCCATGAGACCGAATTTGCTGACGCAGTATGCTCCCCAGTTGGGGAAGGTTTGGGTGCCTGCGATCGAGGAAATGTTGATGATGATTCCCGATCGCCGATCGCGCATTCCCGGCAAAATTCCTAAAATACACTGCCAAACGCTAGTAAGATTGAGGTCTAGAACGTTCTGCCAGTCGGCTAGGGGCGTTTCGGTCAACGAGCCGGTGTAGCCCATGCCAGCGCTGTTGACCAGGATATCTACGGGGCCGAATTGAGCTGCGATCGCGCTGATGCTGCTTTGCACTTGCTCAATTTTTGCCAAGTCTAAGGGATAAGCTTCTGCTTTCACTCCGAATTCTCGGGCTGCTGCGGCAACGGCTTCTAGGTTTTCTGACTCTCGGCTAACTAAGGCCAGATTTATGCCAACGGCAGCGAACGCTAGAGCCGTCGCTTTGCCAATACCGCTGCTGGCTCCGGTAATCAGAGCCTGCTTTGTTGTTCGATCGTTCATGAGCGTGTCCTGATCGTTCCTAATTTTACGGAAAAACACGGAAATTAGTTGGCAAGTGCTACCTTGACGCCCGCGAACTACTAAACCTTTTATCCCATTGCCAAGGCATCTGGGACTACTTTTCGCATATTTTCGATCGGCAACTACCCGTCAAGCGTTGCAGTCTGTTTCGGCAAATCAGACAACTGTCTGCTGCGGGTGATAACAATTGATTATGAGAGAAACATTAAGAACTGTTAAGCCGATCTCACCTGAGAAATTATAACACTGCTGACAGATTCGCAGAACAGTCAGCAGTGAGTTATTAGTTATGAGTGCGAAGTTAAGAAATTTGTAATTCACAACTAATAACTCAAAAGAGCGATCGGCTCAAGCAACCTTTTCAGTGAACACACCGATGTCGCGGAATTTTTGATACCGGAGATCGCGCCGCTGCTGGCCGGTGAGCTGTGTCAGTTCTGCTAAGTTTTCCAACAAAGCTCCTTTGAGCATAGCCGCAGCTTTCAGGGGATTGGAGTGCGCGCCACCAACGGGTTCGGGTACTATCTGATCGAGAACGCCGAGGTTTTTCAAATCCCAGGAAGTAATTTTGAGGGCTTCGGCGGCTAAGTTGGCTTTACCGGAGTCTTTCCAGAGGATGGCCGCACAAGCTTCGGGGGTGGCTACGGTATACACGGAATGTTCTAACATTAACAGCCGCTCGCCGACGCCGATACCTAATGCGCCGCCGGAACCGCCTTCGCCGATGACAGTGCAAATAATCGGAACGTCGAGGCGAAACATTTCTCGGAGGTTGCAGGCGATCGCCTCTCCCTGTCCGAGCTGTTCGGCTTCTAAGCCCGCCCAAGCCCCCGGAGTGTCGATAAAGGTGAAAATTGGCATACTGAAGCGATCGGCGTGTTCCATCAACCGCAGGGCTTTGCGGTAGCCGCCGGGAGCTGCCATCCCGAAGTTGCGGGCGATATTGTCTTTGGTGTCGCGTCCTTTTTGATGGCCGATGATGACTGTAGGACGCCCGTCTATGCGGGCAATTCCGCCGACGAGGGCGGGGTCGTCTCCCCCGCGCCGATCGCCGTGAAGCTCGATCCACTCGTCGCTAATTGCCTGAATGTAGTCGAGGGTGCTGGGGCGGCGCGGGTGACGGGCGAGTTGCAGGCGCTGCATGGGGGACAAGCTGCTGAAAATTTCTTGTCGCAGTTGGGCGGAACGAGCTTCGAGTTTGCGAATTTCGTCGGTGACATCGACGCTGTTTTCTGCGGCAAGTTCGCGAATCTGGTGAATTCGGGTTTCGAGTTCGGCCAGTGGCTTTTCAAAATCTAGGAGTAGTGGTTTGCGGTCTGGGTTTGCCACGCTGATAATTTCTATAGGGTTTTTAACGTGAAAGTCGATCGACTGTTTCCCGATCCTACCCTGTCAGGTGTTGCTGAAAAAGAGGGTTTATCGGAAGTTTTGAATTTTGAATTGTGCTTTGCTTCGCAACCAGAGTTGAAAACCTGAGGCTTGAGCCTCGTTTTTTGCTACACTATTTTTGCTTAATCCCAGAGTTTTACCAGAAAGAATTGGTTTAAAGCCAGAACTCTTGTAGGTAGAAATTAAAATCAGACTATTCATTAATCCAATCCTCTTGCTTCCAGGTAGCTGTCAACTGCTTTCGGAGTCAACTGTCAAACGATTTTGGATTGGGGAGTGAAGATTTTTGATTGTCAACTGTCCCGGCTCAACAGTCAACTCTTCCTTCTTCCCTCTTCCTTCTTCCTTCTTCCTTCGTGACAACTGTCAACTGTCAACTGTCAACTGTCAACTGTTTAAGCTACCCCTATGCCCGCCCACAGCCACAAAAGACCTAACCCTGCTGAATTGTTCCAAAGCGCAAAAAGCGATACAAGTGCGATCGAACTCAGTCCGTCGGAAGCTTTGACAGCTATTTCAGTCTTAGCTGTTGCCGCCGACGGTGAAATATCCGAAGCCGAAAGACAAACCCTTGCCGCCAATCACATTCGCTTGTTCGGCTCTTATTCTGGCGAACACTTCCAAGAACTATTTAAGAAAGTTCTGAAATTGAGCAGTCAGTACACTCCGGCCGAAGTATTTGCCGCAGCTAAAAACGCATTGAATGCTCAGCTTCGAGAAACAGCTTTTGCAATTGCCACAGATTTGGTTTTGGTAGATGGAGTTTTCACAACCGAGGAAAAAGATTTCTTAGTTGAACTTTCCCAAGCTCTCGACATCTCAGAGGCAATGGGCAAAAAAATCATCGAAGTCATGACCATCAAAAACTGCGGGGACAATTTGATGCCAGCTCAATCTATTGAATAAGTTGAGCGATATACTACTAGATCGTGTCTGTTAAATAAACGTTAGCTGTATATTTTTGACCGAGGGGCACTCTTTGTGCTGGCTGCCAAAAACTTTTCTTCGAGTTGTGCGATCGAACACAATCTTAACTCTTAACTCTCAAAAAAAAGTTACTGGTTATTGTCAGAAAAACTTTCCTCAATAACCAATAACCTCAACAAATTACATCAAAATGACATCAAAGGTCGGAAACCGTGCTTAACGGAAATTGCGCCGATTTGCTCCATCTTTTCTACAGTAATTTGATTCCGTCCCCAAGAAAAATTGGTGTACAACTTTTCAAATTCCAGCAGCATGGATTCGGCAAAACAGGCAAATAACTGCCGGCCCGGCACATCCATATTCACAATCTTCATAATCTTCCACTCAATATCGAGGGAATGCTCCACAATCCCGCCATTGAGTACGTAAATTTCGGGATGCTGAACCTGAGTTGCCAGATTTTTCGGATAACCACCGTCAATCAACAAACAGGGTTGCTTCAATGTCTTCGGGTCAATTTCTACTCCCTTTGGCATACTGGCTACCCAGACTACAATATCCGCTTGGGGGAGAGCTTCTTCCAAATCCATGATTTTGCCTCGTCCCAATTCCGATTGCAAATCTTGCAATCGTTCTTTGTCGCGGGCAATGAGCAACAATTCTGCTACATTAGTTTTAACATTCAGCCAGCGGCAGACAGCACTGCCAATATCCCCAGTAGCACCACAAACCGCCACAGTAGCTTTTGAAAGTTCAATCCCCAATTTGGGGGCTGCTTCTTCTACTTGGCGGCAGAGGATGTAAGCCGTGTGGGTGTTACCAGTGGTGAAGCGTTCAAACTCCAACTTTAGATTGCGGATTTGCTTAATTTGCTGCAAGTTGAAGGTTTCAAAAATGATCGAAGAAAAGCCGCCTAAAGCAGTGATATTAATCCCGTTTTTTTGAGCGTGTGCCATCGCGTTAATGATTTTGCGAGTGGCTGCTTTGATCCGGCGAGTGGCTAGCATTTCTGGTAGAAAACACGACTCCACATAGCGGCCTTCTATTTTTTGCCCGGTAATGCTAGTGACAGTGATATGATCGACTATCTGGGGCGGTGCGCTGCACCAAAAATCGAGCCCTTGATCGGCATATTCTGGATAGCCCAGCTCGTTAGCTACTGATTGGGCGTGTTCTAAGCTGGTTAAGTGACCGATTAGACCAAACATTAAGTTGTCAAATGAAGGAAGAAGAAAGATGTCAGTTGACAGTTGACAGTTGACAGTTGACAGTTGACAGTTGTTAGTTGTCAGTTGTTAGTTGTTAGTTGTCTGTTGTCAGTTGTTAGTTGTCAGAAGGGAAATTAATTTTTTTTAATTTAGTTCCCGTTCTTTATTTCCAACTTGATTGGGGTACAAGACCTTGTAATGCAGAAGGAAGAAGGGAAAATTAAAAGGTTTTAATTTTTAATTTTTATCCCATTCCTTATTTCCAAATTGATTAGGCTGCGAGGCCTTGTGCTGACATCCGCATGATGTCGCGGTTGTTAAACCCTATGTTACCCAGGGCTTCGCCGTAGGCAATCATGAAGTCTTCGATTAAGGCGTCTTTTTCCATTCCCAAAACGCTAGCATCGTCTGCGACAGAGTTTAGCAGCCTCCAGATGATGGGCAGGTTTTGGCGGTTGGCGGCTTCGAGTTCAGCTTTGGATTCTTCAAAGTGAGCTTGCAGCCAGACTTCCCCAAAGTTGAGGTGGCTGTATTCTTCTTTGACGACGCCTTCGGTGATTTTGCGGGCAAAGTCATCGGCGACGGGAATGTAGATGTTGTAGGCTGCGATCGCAAAACACTCGATAATGAGTGATTGAATCAGCAAGCAAGTTACAACCTTACCTTGGGCGGATGCCGTTTGGAAGTTGCTGTGCAATTCCGAAAAGAACTCTTTGGCAAATACCATATCCGGCGTGACTTTGAGATTCCGGCCGCAAGCTTGGAAGCCTTTCATGTGGCGGTTCTCCATCTTGGACAAGCCAATTAACTCACTTTTTTTGTCAGCCAACATTTCTGCCAGTTGCAGGTAATTGTCGTGAGCTTCTTGTTCGCCTTCAATCACTATGGCGTTGATGCGGCTGTAAGCGTCTTTGTAAGTTTCGGTTTGAAAGTCAATTGTTGGGCTGGCCTCAAGCTGGGGCATAGATATGTCGTCTCCTCGTATAACCTTGTAGGATGTTTGGAAACCCCTTTAAATTTTGGGGTCGCGTGCACTACACTTTACCTATTTTCGACTAAAAATTTACGGTTGTGTGGGAATCTGGAAGGCGATCGGGTTTGAGAGCCTCACAAGCTTATTATTTTAGGTTAATTCACAAGTTTATGCGTAAATCGTGGGACAGGTCTCAAGCACTGGAACTGCTGAGTTTTATTTTGTTGCTAGTGGGGGCTGGGCTGGTGCTGCTGCCGCTGGCTGCTGTTTTTTGGGCTTCTATATCACCATCGGGTGTGGATGTCAAGGCCACAGGTCTGACTTTTGGGAACTATCAGGAGGCTTGGCGCCGGGGTAATTTTTTGTTGGCATTTCTTAATTCTACTCTAGTGGCGATCGCAGTTACTGCTTTTCAGGTAGTGACTTCTGCTTTAGCTGGTTATGCTTTGGCCAGGCTGAAATTTCGGGGGCGAAAAGCCTTTGTTTTGGTGGTTTTAGCGACGCTAGTGATTCCGTTTCAGCTTTTGGTGATTCCAATTTTCATGGTTTTGAAGTGGGGCCATTTGCTGAATACTTACGGGGCGCTGATTTTACCGACGGCGGTTAACGGTTTCGGAATTTTTCTGCTGCGCCAGTATTTTCTGACAATTCCGGTGGAGTTGGAGGAAGCGGCAATGCTGGATGGGGCTAACCGCTGGCAGGTATTGTGGCAGGTGATGTTGCCGTTGGCGCGCCCTGCTTTGGTGACGCTGTTTTTGTTTACCTTTATCGGCGAGTGGAATGATTTGTTTAAGCCGCTAGTTTTTACGACGAGGCCGGAGTTGCGGACTGTGCAGTTAGTGTTGGCTGAGTTTCAGGAACAGTTTACTAGCAGTTGGCAGTTGTTGATGGCGGCGGTGGTAATTGGGACTGTGCCGGTGGTGTTGCTGTTTTTGGCGGGCCAGCGGCAGTTTATTCGGGGAATTGCAGCGACGGGAATTAAGAATTGAGTTGGAAATGGAAGGCAAACCGTAGATGCTATAGCCTTTCGAGATCCCATATTAGGTACGACTGGGCATAGGGAATTGGGCATAGGGCATAGGGAATTGGGCATACATCACTTTTTTTGAGAACTGCTATAGATTAATGCAGATAATTTCTAGATACTTGGAGACTTTGGCGAGACTTTCTCTATAATTTCAGTTAGGGCTACCGCCGTGCAATATAAAATTATCCAGTAAATGAAATCTATGCAGAATCTGCAAAAGCTGGGTTGGTTTTTATTTATTGCATCTTTTTTGCCCTGGCTGGCAATCTTGTTTGTTATACCATTCCTACCGCTGAGCATAGCCGAAAAAACACAAATAGATGTTGTTTTAGCTGTGCTAGCCGAAGTTTGTTTTTGGCTGAGCGTGGTAATTTTGGGAAAAGAAGTAGTTACCAAATATCGGCGTTATTTGAATCCCCGCTATCTTTGGAACAAAATTAGAAACTTTAACCGCAGATAAACAGGAATTGACGCAAATTTGGTTCGTAGTGAGGACTTTAGTCGAATGGCACTGAAAAAGGCTTAATCACCTTCGTAGTTTAGCTTTCAAGACAGAGCGAGGTTCTTGCATTCGAGGATACGGTTTCGGCCTTCGTTTTAAAACTCT
>NZ_JAHRFA010000055.1:0-48089 GCF_020883045.1 Microcoleus sp. CAWBG58
GCTAATTTTTCTTGCAATTCTTCAATAATTTTTTGCAGCCCCAGTACCATTTCTACCAGTTCAGCTTGGCTCAACTGCTCGATTTCGGTTTTTTTCTGTTCTCTGGGGGGTGCGGGCTTTTTCATTTGTTTATTTTACCAGATGCTGCCATTGAATTTTTTTTGACCTGAATCCTTACGTGACTTCTTTAATCGATTGCACTACTTGAATCAATAAAATTGCCAATAAGTAATTAGAACGTGTCAGCTTTTCTGACAAATGGGCATGATATAATTCTGGTATCATTTAATTGTTTTTTGGGTAAGAAGCTTTCTTACCCTATCTTTTTTGAGGCGATTTGTCTAGAGTTATCTCCCTGTATGCTTTTCGGGCGACCTGTCACCCCGTCAGATGACCTACCGTGTACACACAAGTTGATTCTGAGCCAGTTTCCATCCCACAAAGATGGATTCAAACTGTCGAAGTCCATGAACAAGGGTAGGCATTCCGGGAGGTCTCTGAGAACGATAACCAGACCAACCCCCAAGTCGAGCAATCAGCCAAGTAGCCCAAGGTAAGGAAGTGGGAGGATAGGGGTTTTGCAATTTTTTCGTGCGCCCTTGAAGAGATGGTTCAATCACAGACAAGCATTGCTGTTGAGCATCAGAGAAAGTCAGGGAAACAGGTAAGTCAGAATTATCGCGCCCTTCAACCATTTGTAGGGTTCGCACGGCAACCCCTAAAGCCAAGACAGTGAGTTTTTGAATAGCCACTACGGACTCTAACTGTGTAGCTTCAAGATTTAATCCTGCTTGTTTCAATGTGGCAAAAAGTTGTTCAATGCGCCATCGCCATCGATACCATTGGATAACTTGTAGTGCTTGTTCTAAACAAACCACCTTGTGAGTTGTGAGTAATCGCCAATGAATCGCCTCTTGCCCTGCCGGAGGATTAACTTCTATTGCTTCGACTGCATAAAGAGTGATACTGGGTGGATAATCTTGTGCCTTCAAGCGATCGGGACGCCGAATCTTCACACTAACACACCGAATCATCAGCAATGCTTCTCTCGCCGTCCGACCAATGCGTGGGTCTGCTGGTACATTAATAGTACAAACCCCTTCACAGGGCTGTTTTGTTAAATAGGTATAAAGCGATTGGGATTGTCCCAGTAACCGACGGTCTTGACGAACACGCACCAATAAGTGATTATGTTGGTCGGGCACGGTCGCCCATTCCTCATATAAGTCACTTTCGCGGTCACCAATGTGAGTGACCATCACGGCACCACCCTTAGTGAAACACCGCTGACTGCGCTCGGCGGATGCCAACCATTTGTATGATTCTTTTTGCTCTATTGGCAGATTTTGATAATTGCGTTCATGCTTATTCTGATGTTCTAAATCTCGACTCCACAGTTGCACCGTGCTTAACCCTAATGGAAAGCCATTTTCAGCATCCAAAACTAATGTAGGATGTATATAAAAACCCAGATCTGTATTGTTGCCAACCACCCCTAATTGTTCGGGTTTTAATCGGCCGGAGTGGGACTGCAAATTGATTTCACTGCTATCACTGACGGCTAATACGTGCCGTCCTTCTATATTTTTTTGGCAATGCTCCGATAGGCTTTGCACTAATTCCGATACGGTCACGTTTTCATTCTCCAAAAAACGATAGTATCCTACTTGTTGAGCTCGATTTAGGCTGATTTGACGAATATTTACCGATTGATGCTGACCCATTGCTTCATATAATGCCGCCCCCTTTTTACCAACCTTGGGTCTCCAAAGGCTGTTCCTTCCTTCTGTTCTGCGTGAATCAGTATCGGATTGTCCACGGTTTATACCTCTGTCACATCTTTTTTCTAGTTTACTTTGACTTGTGTGTACACGGTAGGTCAGATGACTAACAGCTTATTGATGCGCAAAACAGTCTGGGCAATGCTTAACGGATATTCACGGGGAGACAGTTCGTAACCCACGAAAGTCCCTGGCAATGGAGTTTCTGGACTATGGGATGTAGACAATGCGATCGCCGCTTCACCCTACTTATGCAACTCAAAGCTGAGAAAGAAGAACTTTCAGAGAAAAAATAGAGATTAAGCGGCTGGTTTAGTCCGTTTTTTGTGTGGTGTTTTCCCTTTTTTCACCACGGGATAACGAGTTTTTTTAGTACGTTTGTTCCCAGCTTGCCAGCCCGGAGACTTTCCACGGGGTTTGGGAGAGACAGCCGGTGTGCCAATCTCCGGTAAAAGTAATGCGATTCAGTTTCATAGCCCTAACTTTTATTCGCGAGCAGTACTCGCGAACTTAACTAATTTTTTAGCCGTCATTACTGCTTTTCTACCGTTCTGTCCTACCGACCTCCTACCGCCCGATCTCGACATCCTCGAGAATGCCGACGGCGTCCGGGACAAGGATAGCGGCAGAGAAGTAGTTGCTGACCAGATAGGAGATGATCGCCTTTTCGTTGATGCCCATAAAGCGCACGTTCAACCCTGGCTCATATTGATCCGGTAAGTCCGCAGGCTGAAGACCCACCACGCCCTGATTGTCCTCACCGGTACGCATGACGATGATCGACGTGGTCTGGGTCCTTCTGTCGATGGGGATTTTGCCACAGGGATAGATGGGGATGCCGCGCCAGGCCGGAATGCGGTTTCCACCCACATCGATACTTTCCAGGTAGAGACCCATTCTGTTGCACTGACGCGCAAAGGCGGCGATGGCACGCGGGTGGGCAAAAATGTACTGTGAATTGCGCCGCCGGGCGATCAGCTCGTCTATGTCATCCGGGTGAGGCGGGCCGTTGCGGGTGGGGAAGCGTTGGCTGAGGTCGGCGTTGTGCAGCAGGCCGAACTCTTGATTATTGACCAATTCGTGCTCCTGGCGCTCGCGCAACTCATGTACAGTCAATTTGAGCTGTTGTTCGATCTGGTTCATTGGCTCGTTGTAGAGATCGGCAACGCGGGTATGGACACGCAGCACCGCCTGCACCAGGCTCAACTCGTATTCGCGTGGAGAGGTCTCGTAATCGACAAAGGTCGTGGGCAGCACGGGTTCGCCTGTATGACCGGCAGCTAACGCAATGGCGGCCTGACCGTGTGTATCTTGGGCTTTTGGCGGGCGGGCTTTGAATTCTTCGATGTGGGCTTGCAGCGATTCAGAGGAAGCCGCCACCTCTTCAAACGCCCGCTGCGTCAGCACCAACACCGTGCAGCGCGTAACCGCCTTCATGGTGAAGTCCCAGAGATCGCCGGATTCCACGATCGCCTGGTAGGTGAAGTGGTCGCCATCGCCCAACACCGCAAGCTCCACCTCATCGCCATACTTGCCCGTACCGATCTTCCTGACCTTGCCGTGGGCAATCAGCACAATCTGGTCGGCGGGGGTTCCCTTTTCCACCAGCACATCACCGGGTTGAAACTCCTGCTGCACAAAGCGATCTGCCAACGTGTTCAACACCATTTCCTCGTCAAACTCGCGCAACAGGGCCATTTCGCGCAACTCTTGCGGGATCGCTCGTATGGTGGACCCCACATTGGTAAAGGTCACTCGGCCATCGCCCAGCGCATAGGTCAAACGCTGGTTGACCCGGTAGGAGCCGCCGCGCAGCTCCACCCAGGGCAACAGGCGGCTGATCCAGCGCGAGCTGATGCCCTGCATCTGCGGAGCAGTCTTCGCGGTTGTGGCTAACTTGCGCGCCGCATCTGTACTCAAGCTCGACTGCTCTGCTAGCATCTGCCCATTGGGGTTAAAGTCTTCGGTCATCTTTCACCTCGATTTCTATGTACACACGATCTGGTTTATTCAACCATATGAAATCCCGTTGAACCATTTATGCTTCTATGGTTAGGTTGATGATTGTGAATCTACCTGCGGGGTACTGTTGCTGTTCTTGTAGCGCGGGTTGCTGTTGTGCCATTCGAACGCCCCGCCCATCCACCCCCGCAATCCGCGCAGGAACCGCTGAAGCTCCACGTTGGGCACTGCCTGGAGCTTCTGGTGGCGTTCCCGAAAGTCATGAACCAGGTCGTTGTGAAACTTGACGGTGATCTCCGTCGCCTCTTCAATAGAGCAGCCCCGATCCGCCGCAATCTGTAGCACCATGTTGACTGGTGGCTGCTTATCTGCCAGATCTTTGGCGACCGAAAGAAGATCGTTGACAAGGACGACAGCCGTCCCGGCTAGGAACGCTGCGTGACGGACGCGCGGCTCGAAGAAAAGATCCGCTGGGAGGACGTACCCTCCGATGGGGTCGATTAGCGTCATGGAGGTGTAGAAGCTGTCGTGCTGGCGTGCGGCCAGATACTTCCAAGCTGGCGGGTACTCGCCAGTGTAGCGCCACGCCGCGTAGGCCCCCCAAGAGACGAACATGGAGAAGGTGGCGTAACAGGTACGCTGGACTTGCTCCGGCGTGGCGTACTGACCCAAATAGTCGATGCCCCTACCGAGGGCCACCAGCACGCGCTCTTCGGCTATCGCTTCCTCCAGCGGTGGGGTAAATTCCCCCGCCGGGGGTGGCGGGTCCATGGCGGTCATCGCCAAGAGGAGACGTGGGGGGAGCAACATTGGATCCGCACCGAGCTCGCTGTCGTCAGCGTAGTAGTCGTCGGCGGCCCACCAGGCCATGTTCAGCTTGGCACCGATCAACAGCCGATCTGGGTCGTCGCAGTCCGGGTGGGCCAGCATAACCAGCCGTCCGAACCGTACCTTGCGAATCTTCTCCACCTCGTCCTCATCGAACCCGCACGACCGTGCCCAGGCCGCCAGCCGATCGTCTACCTCGTCCGCCAACGGCTCGTTGAATCGCTCGGTAATGGGGCAGTAGAGTGGCGAGGCAGTCCCATCGCCCCAGGATCTCTCTGCATAGGCCGGATCGAGGTCCCCCGCCGGGGCGAGGTCTGCCTGGAGCGGCCGTGAATCCAGGTTACCGGCACGAGCAGCCTTGGCTAGCTCGCTCACAAAGCGAGCGGCGGATGTACCGAGGCCAGTCGGACCGAATAAAAATGCGGTACTCGTATCATCCAGGTTGGTATCTTTCATGTGGAACCTCCGGGAGCTTGGAAACCCAGCGTCTTCAGACCTGGGAGGAAAAGCGACGCGAGCGGATTTATCTGCCTACCGATTTGCAGCATTTACAGTTCTCCATGAGTTAAAGGATAAAAATTTGGGATCTGAAGGCTTCGCGTGTTGCGTTAACCGCTTGCCTGTTGCCACAGAATGAAGGCTCACCTTTCCGTTACATAAGACCTACTCACGTCTACTCATGACTAGACAACTCTACTCAGTAGTATTGTGAAGCTTACTTCCTGTTTCATCCTGGCGGTGTCGGCACTCACCAGTCCACAGGCTAACCCCGCCTAACTGACGGTTTTTGACAAATTAATCGCTGCGTTTAAATCGCGGTCAATAACAAAACCGCAATGACCGCATTCAAACACTCGCTCACTCAAGGAAAGTGTTTCTTTTTTGATTCCACAATTAGAGCAAGTCTTGGTTGATGGGAACCAACGGTCAGCAACCACAAGTTTTGAACCATACAACTCACACTTGTAGGTTAACTGGCGGCGAAACTCAAAGAAACCCATATCAGCAAAAGACGCAGCCAACTTATGCAACGCCATCATCCCGCTTACGTTCAAGTCCTCTATGACAATTACACCGTGGTTTTTGGCAAGCAATGTCGTTAACTTGTGTAACGTATCTTTACGGATGTTAGCTATTTTTCTATGCAGTCTAGCTATTTTGAGTTGTGCCTTTTGACCGTTGGTTGAACCGATGACTTTATGGCGATTCAAGCGCTGCATTCTGCTTAATGAGGCTGCATATTTTTTGTAGGATTTAGATCCAGCTATCACTTCACCTGTGCTGAAAGTAGCTAATGACTTAACACCGAGGTCAACTCCTACAATACTTGTTTGGCATGATTCTTGCTGTTTTACGTCAAACCTGAAACTGATAAACCATCTATCGGCTTTACGGGATATCGTAACTGATTTTGGCTTCCCTTGGGGAAGTCGTTCGTATGTCTTTAGAACACCAATTTTAGGGACTTGAATTTTACAATTCTCAATAATTTTGACAGCTCCTTCTAAAGTAAAATTGTCGCGTTGCCCTTTCTTCTTAAATCTCGGCACTCCCGCAGTTTTGTTGAAACACCGCTTCCAAGCTTCGCGCAATGCCATTAATGCGATCTGCGGTGTAGACTTGCTGCATTCATAGTACCAAGGATTTTTTGATTTCACTCCTGCTACTAACAGTTTGTGCAAGTCAATAGCTGTGGGGAATTTGAGCTTTTCACTCTCGTTGGTTTTATTGTGGTCGAGTATATTTTTGGTCAACCACAATCCCCAATTCCACGCATGACGCGCTACTCCACAATGCTTGGCTAGCATTGTGCGCTGCCGATCGTTCAATTTCAATTCGGTTTTGAAGCCTAACAGCATTTTTACCTCTCGATCGCGCTTTTGTTCACGCTATATACTGATTCAATCCCTCCTCATTGGGTGAAGAAATGATGAGAGGTGAGTAGGATTTTGGTTACAGTTTCTCACCCTTCGACGCACCGCCGATATAGACAACGCCGTACTTTGGATGTTTGGCAATGCCGCCGCGCTTGAACCCTTCGGACATCGTTCCACCGTAAGGAGAGCGAATCCCGCCCTTACTCGGTTGAAATCGGTGCAACTGACGGCGATGGAACCGAAGTGGAATGACCACAATCAACCGAGTGCTATCCGGTTTGTCGTGTCCCTCGGTGAACCAATTCGCTAGCACCCAAGAATCAACGCAATGGGCCTCAAATTTGTCTGATAGCTTCTGCTTTGATTTCTTCAGTCCGTGTCGATCTCGAAGTTCTTTTGTCTCAAATCCTTGTTGGAGGTGAACGGGAGCAATTCGTTCTAGCTCAGAGTAGAACCATTTCTTGCCTACTTCGAGCGGGGAAAACATGACGTTCCACTTGCGTCCGTTCTTAAAGGTTCTCGCTTTGATGTCTTCCACCACAAAAGCGGTGATGGGAAACAGCTTCGACAACCAGGAGCAGACGCGCAACTTCCACTGCCACCGCGCTTTCGTGCTAGGAGGGAGTCCGCCTCGTTGGCGATTGAGACGAGGTTTGCGACATGGAGTCTTACGGAATCGTCTTGCCCGTCGCATATTGGTACTTGTTTCTTCTGCATCTTTCACCCAATCAACGGCATGAGTTTGCATATTGAGATAAGTGCAAGTCCCAGACTTGACCGTGAATGCTTCACGCTTGGAACCCGGATGGATCCCAACCGCAATGGGTTGAGTGAATCGCGATGATGGTTCTACGTTCAAGCGAACGCAGAAGACACCGCGCTTCCAGAATGGGGTAGCCTTCCCAGAATGAATCCAGCGCTTGGCACGTGCCGCAGTGGTCGGCATCAAAGGATGTTGATTGTTATCGATGACTGGGACGGATTGCATGGCGGTAAGCCTGAATGTGTACTTCCCTTCGCTACTGAGGTTCCGAGAGGTTAGGGATTAGGGAGGTGTCTCTAACGTCGGGTGCGCTGCCACGCGCTCTTAACCTTCAGTTGTTCCGAAGAACCTAGCTAGTCTCGTGTTTAGTCTTGAAGTTCGCCCTATGGCTTGAGCTTATTCAAGCCCCCGTGCTTTAGCCGGGGGTACGTGACAGTCTTATCCCTGTATCAGAGTGGTGGTGTGTGGTGCGTGTGCGGTATGCGCGCTACGCACCACACCATGGTGCGGTTTGTGTTTTGGATAAGCCTTACCGAATGATACGATCGGCGACGATGAGCAGGTAGTGGAAGCTGCCCTCTTTGTATGCCGTAAGGAAGTAATCCTCGACCCCGGTGACGAGCGAAGACTTGGCTCGCAGTTCCCAGTAGGGAATCGTTAGGGGAGTCAGGTCGGTGACGGTAATCGGGACGAGGTTGTTCGCCGCCAGTGCCTTGAAATATTGACTGCGCGGATGGATGTTACAGATGTAATGCGCATCGATCTGGCTGACCGCCCGCGAGCGCCCCCCCGTAACGTCGTTGTAGCAACCCGTGATGCATGCGTAGCGACCACCATCCTGCAACAGGCGTGCAAACTCGGCGAACAGCTTGAACAGATCTACATACATGGTGGTCTCATTCGTCCAAATGCTGCGCATGGCTCCCGTCTCGAAGCCAGTATCGAGCATGTTGCGAAAGTGGAACTTGACCTTGTCGGCCACGCCGCGCTGCGCAGCCTGGTCGTTGGCAAACTCGACCTGAGATTCTGAGATTGACACTCCGTCGACCTGACAACCAAAGCGTTCATTGACCATGAAGCTGGTGCCGCCGCGACCGGAACCGCCATCCATCACGCGGTCATCAGGCTTGATGTCGCCCAGATGGTCGAGCAGGAACGCCCCCTGGGCGTGTTCGAGCCGGTGCAACTCGCGAATAATCCGATCGTCGCGCTCACCTTCGGGGGCTTCCAACACCGACCAATCGACATCGCCGATCCCGTAGTGGTGGTGGTAATAGCCGTCAACGTGGCCGAGCAGCAGATTAACGGGATTCTTTTCTTGGTTCCAATAGTTGGCAACTGACTTCTGATATTCACTGCGCAAAACATTGTCGGCAGTGATAGTTTGAGGCATGGTCATAGAATGCGTTACTCGTCAATAGGTGTTTCAATGAGTGTATGCTGAAGATGCTGACAGTTGACTGTTCAGGTATCTCCGCCGGAATTTACTAGCGTCCTAGCTCGACATCTTCGAGTACGCCGACGGCATCGGGTACGAGGATGGCAGCAGAGAAGTAGTTGCTGACGAGGTAGGAGATGATGGCTTTCTCGTTGATGCCCATAAAGCGCACGTTCAACCCCGGCTCGTGCTGATCGGGCAACTCTGCGGGTCGAAGACCCACCACGCCCTGATTGTCCTCACCGGTACGGACAACGATCACGGAACTGGTCTGGGTGTTGCTGATGGGAATCTTGTTGCAGGGCAAAATCGGGATGTTGCGCCACGCCATGACTCGTTCGCCCCCCATATCATGGCTGTCGGGGTAGAGACCCAGCTTGCTGCACTCGCGGCCAAAGGCGGCAATGGCACGCGGGTGGGCAAAAATGTACTGCGCATTGCGGCGGCGGGTGATCAGCTCATCAAAATCATCTGGCGTGGGCGGGCCATTGCGGGTGGGGAAGCGCTGGCCCAGGTCGGCGTTGTGCAACAGACCGAACTCTTGGTTGTTGACCAACTCGTACTCCTGGCGCTCGCGCAACTCGTGCACCGTTAGCTTGAGTTGTTCCGCAATCTGGTTCATCGGATCGTTGTAGAGATCGGCAACGCGGGTGTGAACACGCAGCACCGTCTGTACCAGGCTCAACTCATATTCACGCGGAGAGGTTTCGTAATCGACAAAGGTCGTGGGCAGCACGGGTTCGCCGCTGTGGCCAGCGGCCAGCTCGATGGCGGCCTGACCGTGCCGATCGTGAGGCTTGGGGGGTTGGGCTTCAAACGCCTCGATGTGCGCCTGAAGCGATTCTGAGGAGTTGACCAGTTCTTCAAAAGAGCTTTGTGTCAGCGCCAAGACCGTACAGCGCGTGATCGCCTTGATGGTGAAGTCCCATACGTCTTCGGATTCGAGAATGGCCTGATAGGTAAAGTGGTCGCCATCGATCAACACACCCAATTCCACCTCATCGCCATACTTGCCCGTACCGATCTTGCTCACTTTGCCGTGAGCAATCAGCACAATCTGGTCGGCGGGGGTTCCCTTCTCTACCAGCACATCACCGGGTTGAAACTCCTGCTGCACAAAGCGGTCGGCCAACGCGTTCAAGACGGTTTCGTCTTCAAAGTCGCGCAGAAAGGCCAGCTCGCGCAGCTCCTGGGGAATTACCCGAATCGTTGACCCGACGTTCGTAAAGGTGACGCGACCATCACCCAGCGCATAGGTCAAGCGGCGGTTGACGCGATAAGAGCCGCCGCGCAGCTGCACCCAAGGCAGCAGGTTGCTGATCCAGCGTGAGGTGATGCCCTGCATCTGCGGAGCGGTCTTGGCGGTTGTGGCCAACTGCTTCGCTGCCCGAGTACTCAGGCTCGACTGTTCCGCTAGTGTCTGCCCATTAGAATTCACATCTTCTCTGGAATCACTAGAATAGGTCACGAGTTAGTCCTCCACTTTGTTAGTTATGCAACAAATAATCCAATATTATAAGTTTCTGTGCGATCGCACCCAGACAATGATTAAATTAAATTTAGATTTCTGGCGATCGCTACTGTCCAAGTTGGTTTGATCGACCCGAATAAATCAAAGTATCCCAAGTAATACCAAGTATAAGAGAGCAAGGGATGATATTTGCAGCAACAGAAATGGATTCGTCCCAACCAGAATCCACTTTCGACTTATCTACTTACCTAATCAAACAAAAAAAGGCGATCGAGGTAGCTCTCGATAATGCCCTACCCGTCATCTACCCAGAGAAAATTTACGAAGCGATGCGCTACTCGCTGCTAGCAGGTGGCAAGAGGCTGCGCCCCATCCTCTGTTTGGCTAGTTGCGAATTGGCTGGTGGTACTGCCGAAATGGCAATGCCCACGGCTTGCGCTGTGGAAATGATTCACACCATGTCGCTGATTCACGATGATTTGCCAGCAATGGACAATGACGACTATCGGCGCGGTAAACTGACTAACCACAAAGTCTACGGCGAAGATATCGCAATTTTGGCTGGCGATGGTTTGTTGAGCTATGCCTTTGAATTTATTGCCACTAAAACTGAGAATGTACCACCCCAGCAAGTGTTGCAGACAATAGGTCATTTAGCCCGGGCATCGGGCGCTTGTGGAATTGTAGGCGGTCAGGTGGTTGACTTAGAATCAGAAGGATTAAAAAATGTTTCTCTAGAAACTTTGAATTACATTCATGCTCACAAAACTGGCGCAGTCTTAGAAGCGTGTGTGGTTTGTGGGGCAATTCTGGGTGGGGTTGCTGCTGCGGATTTGCAACGTTTGTCTCGTTTTGCCAAGAATATTGGGCTGGCTTTCCAGATAATTGATGACATTCTGGATATTACTGCTACTCAAGAAGAATTGGGCAAAACCGCTGGCAAAGATGTTCAAGCCGGAAAGGTAACTTATCCGAGTTTGTGCGGAATTGAGGAGTCTCGGCGCCAAGCCAAAGAGCTTGTTGCTGATGCTAAGGCTCAATTGGCAGTGTTTGGAAGTAAAGCCCAACCGCTATTGGCGATCGCCGATTTTATTACCAGCCGCAGTAACTAGAAATACTAAAGAATATGCAGGAAATTTGCAGCGGCATCTTAAACAATCATGTACTGATAGTTGCTTTGATCGCTTGTCTGTCGGCTCAAGTCATTAAATTGCCGATCGAATTAATCAAAAATCGCAAGTTTAATCTGCGGTATTTGGTAACAACGGGCGGAATGCCCAGCTCTCACTCATCTTTTGTGGGCGCTTTGGCTGCGGGAGTCGGACAAACGATGGGATGGGAAAGTCCAGAATTTGCGATCGCAGCCATCTTTGCAATTATTGTCATGTACGACGCTGCTGGAGTCCGCCAAGCAGCAGGCAAACAAGCTCAAATCCTCAACCAAATTATCGACGAGTTTTTTGAGGAAGACCACAACTTTAATGAGGCTCGCCTGAAAGAGTTGCTGGGACACACTCCTTTTCAAGTGTTCGTCGGTTTGGGGCTGGGAATCGCGATTTCTTGGATCGCAGGGCCTGCATATTAGTTGACAGTTGACAGTTGACAGTTGACAGTTGGTTCAAATTACCAATGACTAATAACGTTCGCGAGCAGGGACGCTCGCAGTGATGACTAATGACTAATGACTGATAACGTTCGCGAGCGGGGACGCTCGCGCTAATGACTAATGACTAATGACTAATGACTAATTAGGGCTTGCTGAAAAAGTGTACGTAGTGGAAAAACGAGACTACACAGCTTAAAAAATAGTAGGTTTATTGCTGGCATTCCCAAATTTCGCCAGAAATTAACAACTTTCATTGCAAGGGTTTTGAGCCTCTATAATCCTATAACTTGCACTCATTCAAGCAAAAAAAGCTTAAACCCCTTGTCTGGTAAGCTTTCTACTTTTATTCAGCAAGCCCTAATTACCAAATTCTGCTTGCAGCAAGTCATCGTTGTCATCGGCGATGGTGGCTACAATAGTAATAGCGCGTGACATTTCCCCAGCAGAGATTTCGGCGATCGTCCGAGTTGATATTACGGCAACTTGGTTGTCAACGATCGCAAAATGAGATTCTAAAGTAGCCAGCCAATTCATTTCTAGCAGTTTCCGCATTAATTTAGCTTCATTCTTTGCCGGCAACTGAAGCACAAAGGCCCAAACAGTCAAAGTATCATTTTCGGTTTCGCCCGTGAGTTGCACGAACACTTCAACGCTGCCGTACTTGAATTTCCAAAGATGTCCGCCAGCTTCATTTTGACCGACCATCACTTTTTGGTCTACGGCCATGCTGGCAATCACAGTTTCAATTTCTTCGGCATAGCTCACTGCTGTGGCTTGTTCGACCTGCTCGGAGGCGATCGCGCTTTCGCTAGATAGGCTTTCTGCC
Organism: Microcoleus sp. CAWBG58; assembly: GCF_020883045.1. Classification (NCBI taxonomy): domain Bacteria; kingdom Bacillati; phylum Cyanobacteriota; class Cyanophyceae; order Oscillatoriales; family Microcoleaceae; genus Microcoleus; species Microcoleus sp. CAWBG58. The sequence continues at coordinate 12,553 of NZ_JAHRFA010000055.1, forward strand.
GAAGCTGTTTGTGGGTTTGGCTCGCTGTTAGTCATGATTAATATTTAAACGGAAAAGTGTTCCAATAATCTTTACCAATACAGTTTACTTCGTATTTAGGACTTACCAAAATACGACTGATTGGATTTTAGATTTTGGATTTTAGATTAAAGAATTGGCTATGACTTAAATAATCACTGGTTCCCAGGCTGTGCCTGAGAACCCATATCCTGAGGCTCTCCCTCGCCTGTATCTAAGCCTTGGGCTTAGCGGCTGCCGACTTCTTCTCAATCGGTTTTAATCCATTGAGGAACATCGGCACAAATTTCTCCACAAATGCTTGCGGATCTCGGTTCCAGGCCCGTTGAGCCACATCGACTCTGGTCATTTGCAAATCGGGGGCGAGCAGGGTGGCCGGCAAGCGTTCCATCAGATATTGCGGGCGTTCCCACATCGGCATCGTGTTGGCAATGTCCACGAGACGGGTGACGCGACGGAGTTCTGCTCCCAGCATGATATCCATTCCCGATGCAAATGCTGCTTGTTCGATCGCCGCATACTTGCGTTTCGCCTGTTCCACCTTCTCGCGGTGTCCCGGACTCTTCGCAGCAATTTTACCCAGCCAGCGGTTGCCCCAGCGGACGTGACCAGCTTCTTCGGGAAAAATCTTTTCGATGGTTTCGCGGATTTTGACGTTTTCGTCGGTTTGAGGAGCATTTTTCAGGGCGTGGATGTGCGCTGAGAAATACTCGCATCCCCGCTTCTCGGTGACGTTAATCGCCGCTAGGGAAGAAATTACAAAATCTTCGCGGTCTTTGGTAGGGTCTTTTTGGTCGCTGTCGAGCAACCTTTCAAATTCGTCAATGTAGGAAACTCCTGGCGGCGTTCCCACCTTCTCACCGATGTCTACAAGCAAGTCCGTAAGCCACATGGCGTGTCGCGCTTCGTCCGAGATGTGCCGGGAAAGATCCCGCACGAGTTCGGCCGGTTCGCCGTCTAGCTGCTCGATCAAGTCGGTGAGGTCTTTGCAACTGCGCTGTTCGCTGTAGCGGTAGCGGTTGAGGGTAATTAAGTGGATTTCGCGATCGCGCACCACTTGACTTAATATCTCGCGCGCTCCCATGCCGTTGCGAAGCTTGCGGGGATAGGCAACTGTCATGTTTGTATGTTGTTTTGTAAAGATACCTATATAAGTGTAACGCAATTTTTATGACAACCAATGCCCTCAGCACGCAGAAAGTTGTTGTGCGCTTTTGGCAAAGATCGATCTTGAAGGTGTTGCCAACTCAGCCATTCATGTCGATCGCTCTGCGTTTACATTTCATACTGCGCCTGGGCGATCGCAAATTGTGCGATCGGCTGAATATATTTAGGAACAGCTTATTTTGCATTAGAGTACAATAAAATCTCGATATTTTCATCTATCTTTAGATAGGTATTTTATAAGTTATTTTTCAAAAAATGTTTTGCTATTTTAGCCAAGAATAACTGAACAAATAAAAGAAAAAAATAGGTAGCTAAATTAACTTTTAAGCGTTATATTGATATATGGAATACAAAACCTAGGTGACTCACTTGGCTGACATCGTTGATACCGCCGTTTCGGCAGGCTCTTTTACAACTCTGGTTGCTGCCGTCAAAGCTGCTGGTTTAGTCGATACTCTCAAAGGCACCGGGCCCTTCACAGTTTTCGCACCTACAGACGAAGCTTTTGCTAAGCTTCCCGCAGGTACTGTAGAAGGACTGCTTAAGGATATTCCTAAGCTCAAAAAAATCTTGACTTATCATGTCGTTGCTGGCAAAGTTATGGCTGCTGATGTAGTCAAGCTGAAATCTGCCAAGACAGTTGAAGGTTCAGAAGTCAAAATTGATGCTTCCAATGGCGTCAAAATCAATGATTCTACCGTTACCACAGCCGATGTTGCTGCTGATAATGGCGTCATCCACATCATCGATACAGTCTTGCTTCCTGCGTAAGCAGAGATTTAGATAGTGCAATAATACTATCTTGAGGGCGGTGGCTGTTGTTAGCCACCGCCCGATTTTAATTGATAGTTAAAAACTAAATATTTTACTATAAAGAATTGGTTGAAAGCCTGAACCCTTGTAGGGAGAAATTAAAATCAGACTATTCATTGCTCCAATCCTCTTCTTTTTAGGCAGAGGTCGCTGTCAACTGTCAACTGTCAACTGAATTAAGTAGCGCGATCGCAAAAACCATTATAGAGCAGGGGGAATTGGTCGATCGCAGGAAGCGATTGTCTGCCCCAAATTTGTCGCCGCTGGATTTACCGGAAAAACAGGCTGTAAGCCAATAGCATTCGTACTCTGAAGCTTATTTGCGGTTGATGCGTAGATGCCATGCCGCCAAACCCAAAATTTCTCCCAGAAACCGGGTTGATGGGGGCTGAGCTTAAATAAGATACAATAAGAACCACAAGGAAAGTGCGATCGACATTATTTGACAGTCAAGTTATGCAATCTACAACTCAGTCCGAGACAGAAACGGCGATGGACGCTCCCAAACACGGATTGCCCGTTACAATCATTACAGGATTTCTCGGCAGTGGCAAAACAACCCTGCTCAACCACATCCTGACCAACCAGCAAGGTTTGAAAACAGCAGTTTTAGTCAATGAATTTGGTGAAATCGGCATCGACAACGAACTGATTGTTACTACAGACGACAACATGGTCGAGCTGAACAACGGCTGCATCTGCTGCACGATTAACGAAGATTTGGTTAATGCAGTTTACAAAGTTTTAGAACGTCAAGAAAAGCTCGACTATCTAGTAGTCGAGACCACCGGACTCGCCGACCCGCTGCCAGTAGCTCTGACTTTTTTAGGCACAGAACTGCGCGACATGACCCGTCTAGATTCAATAGTTACAGTAGTAGACGCAGCCAACTACAGCTTAGATTTGTTCAACTCAGAAGCAGCCTACAGTCAAATAGCTTACGGCGATATTATTATTCTCAACAAAACAGATTTGGTTGAAGAAGCAGATTTAGATTTGTTGGAAGTTAAGATTCGCGATGTCAAAGAAGGTGCTCGAATTTTGCGAACAGTAAAATCGCAAGTTCCCCTACCCCTAGTCCTTAGCGTCGGATTGTTTGAATCTGACAAATATTTCCAATCTGAGGAAACTGCTAGCAGTCACGACGATCACGATCGTGCCCATCACGATCGTGCCCATCACGATCATGCCCATCACGATCATGCCCATCACGATCATGACGATCACGATCATGCCCATCACGATCATGCCCATCACGATCATGCCCATCACGATCATGCCCATCACGATCATGCCCATCACGATCATGCCCATCACGAGCACTCCGGCCATTTAGACAATGACGGATTCACCTCAATTTCTTTCCAAAGCGACAAGCCGTTTTCTCTGAGGAAATTTCAATATTTCTTAGACCATCAAATGCCAACAAACGTGTTTCGCGCGAAAGGGATTATGTGGTTTGAAGAAAGTCCGAAACGGCATATTTTCCACTTGAGCGGCAAGCGATTTTCAATGGATGACGACGAGTGGAAAGGTGAGCCAAAAAACCAACTTGTTCTCATTGGTCAGGGTTTGGATACCGAGACTTTGCGATCGCAAATCGAAAATTGTCTCTGTATGCCTTCAACCAATCGCGGCCAAGGTTTTGGGAAAAACTAACCTGGACGCAACTGTCACATTAAATCCAGGTACGTAGTTGCGCTGTCTTCGCTTTTGAAATCAGGTATGTAGTTGCGCTTAAGCGCTCTTTCCGGGATATCGGAAAGAGCGCTTAAGCGCAACTACGTACCTAAGAATTCATTCTTATATATGTCCAGGACTGTTTTAAATTTCCCATGCGAGTCATAATCCAGCGAGTCAAATCGTCTCAAGTCCAAGTGAACGATCGAATTATCGGCAAAATCGGCTGCGGACTCAACTTGCTTGTAGGTATTGCCGGTACCGACACCGAAACAGAAATCGACTGGATGGCTCGGAAATGCCTGGAATTGCGTTTGTTTCCCGACTCAGCCGGGGACGGCGGCCGCTGGGACAAATCCGTACAAGACATCGGCGGCGAGTTGCTCGTTGTCAGTCAGTTTACGCTCTACGGCGACTGTCGCAAAGGTCGGCGCCCTTCGTTCGATCGCTCTGCCGCCCCAGAAACCGCCGAAAAACTTTATGCAAAATTTGTCGAAAAGTTGCGCCAGAGCGACTTAAAAGTCGAAACAGGCTTGTTTGGAGCCATGATGCAAGTATCTATAGATAATGACGGCCCGGTGACTTTGGTGTTGGAGAGAGAAGCAGGGTGAATACTCTTCTATTGTCTTCCTTTGCGTCCTTTGCGTCTTCGCGGTTCGTTCAAAAAAAGCCGTTGCCCCTTTTAAAAGAAAATTTATAAATTGACCGGGTTTCCCAACTGCTGTAGCGTAGGTTCTGAAGATATTAAAGTTCGCTACATTCTGCCGAGTCTCAATTCCGCAATCTCCGACGCCGAAAACCCCCTCAAAAGGCCAGTTGCTAAATTGTCCACTCAGTGGCCCCAGAACACCGTCAATCTTTGTCGCGATCGCCACACCCGCATAACAGCTCAGAATGCTTGTACAGTCAGGCTTTGAAGGCAATAAAATCAATCCTCAACAGCCACCGCTTAAAATCAGATTCGGCAGCCAAAAAATGTTGCATGAGAGAGTGGAACACTGGCATCACTGTGCCTATCTGTATTTCCCTATATTCAATACATAGAGAGTTGAATCAGCCGTGCCAAGCGAAACCGCCAGCAACTGCCGCCTCGCTCCCTGAAAAATGTCCTCGCACGCTGTGCGCTACCACCCGATAAACGCCATGACTGTCACAACTGCCACCAACCCCGTCAACTGCAACACTGTTTCTAACCTCAACTTCATTCCGGCTACCTCCACCGAACAAACCGCCGAAATCAATACAGTTTCCAGCATCGATGTCCTGGCTTTGGCTGAATTCGCCCTCAAAGAGTTGGAAGCAGAAATGAAAACTGCCAGCCGCAGCGCTCAAGCAGTGGCGATGCGAATTGCTAAGGAAGTCGAACGGATTTGCCAAAAAAGCGATCGCATCCAAATTTCCGGTGAAGTTGAAGCTTGGCAAATCACCTTAGCCGAGCACCGGTTGCAAAAAACTCTCGAATTCTATCGCCTCGGTTCCAAACAAGGCCGCGTCCAACTGCACTCTCACCTCGCATCGATGATTTACCGTCATGTTGCTTCTTTCCGATCGAACTTGAACTTCCAAGCTCGCTACAACATGATTGAAGACTTTTTGCAAGGCTTTTACATCGAATCTCTGCGCGCTTTCCGCCGCGAACACCAACTCGACGCCACCTACCAGCCCCGCACTCAGATTGAATTGGCTGAGTACATGGCTTTTACCGAACAATACGCCAAGCGCCAAATCGGTTTGCCGGGCCGCAACCGCCAACGCCTGATCGTGCTTCGCGCTCAAGGATTTGCTAAGGGCCAACCTCCCGAAACTGCGATCGACATTGAAATGGCTGTAGAATCCGGCAAGGGAGAAGATGCAGAAATGTACAGCCGCTCTCCGGCGCTGCAACAAGTGCGCGAACAAATGGTTTCGGAAACTGTCGATCCGGCTGATGCTGTGCTGCGCGATCGAGTAGTCACCGAATTGATCGCCTATCTGGAATCCCAAAATCAGCCAGAATGCGTCAACTACTTGACTTTAAAATTGCAAGATCTTTCAGCTTCGGAAATCGATCGCGTTCTCGGTTTGTCCTCCCGCCAGCGCGACTACTTGCAACAACGGTTTAAGTACCACGTCGAAAAATTTGCCCGCACTCAAAACTGGAAACTCGTCCACGAATGGCTGGGTGCTGATGTCGATCAAAAACTGGGCATGACTTCCGACAAATGGGAAACATTTCGCGCTCAACTGTCGCCCGAACAACAACAACTGTTAGCAATGAAGCGGAATCAAGAATGCGACAAGGCGATCGCCACTGCACTCAACTGCACCCCCAAACAAGTCCAAAAACGTTGGGCACAACTGTTGGATCTGGCAAGCCAGACTCGCAACAGCAGCCAAGCATAACGGGTGATCCAACATGAACGCAAGTGTTTTATTGAGATTGGAAAATGCGATCGGGTGCGGCACCGGAACCGGAATGCCCGCCCCGCAGTCCGCTCTCAAATCTACCAACGCTGCTCAATTATTACCCAAATTATCGCCGCTTTCTGGCAAATTCAATTTATTAAAACAACATTATTTTTATTAAAGTTTTTCCTTCCCAGGTCATGCCTGGGAATTTATTTTTGCGATTAATTATTATCATATTTAGACGATCGAACAGGTAATATCGTTTGCGGTCATATGAAAACAATTTAACCGCAGAGAACACAGAGGACACAGAGAGAATATAGATACTGGATTTGATATATAGCTTTTATCCAAAAGATGAGGTACGTTGTTGGGCTTGAGCCCTCTGAGTTTAGTGGTTTTGCAAGCTGTATATTATACCTCATCTTTTGGAGAAAGGCTATAGCTTTTCTCCAAAAGATGAGGTGTGACTGATACTATTTTTCTATGAAGTTGCATCGAATAGATCCTTGTCAGTCATCAATACGGTTTACTTAAGATTGTCCGAAGAGAGGAACGAAGCAATTGCAGTATCTATTTTTCATAGAAATTTCCCCCCAGGACGCTATATCAGTAAACGGTATTGTGTTAGTCATTAGTTATTAGTCATTAGTTATCAATTATCATTATTGATTGGTCAGTGACAACTGGAAATGAGAAATTGCTGAAAGTTATCATGTTTTTGATATGGGCAGAGACGAACTTGATATGTTGCCACAGTGTATCTAGGAACAAAAAAGCGTATAATCAACATCAAAGACCGGAGCCAGTCAACAGGTGCTGAAAAATATATGTGTCTAGACCCAGGGTATATCCTTCACGAAAGGTACCAAATTATCCAGCAATTGGGACTGGGAGGGTTTGGGATTACTTACAAGGCTAAGGATCTAGCCAAACCCGGAAATCCCGAGTGCGTTGTTAAGGAAATTTCTTTTCCTTCATCGAACGCTCTGCACGTCTTGGAGAAGGCAAGGACGCAATTTAACAAGGAAGCTAGTGCTTTGGGCTGTCTCGGCAATCACCCGTGCATTCCCAAATTATTCGCTTACTTTGAAGAAAATGACCATTTTTACTTGGTTCAAGAATACATTGAAGGACATCAGCTCAAGGAAGAACTCACTCCAGATACACACTGGGAAGAGGATCGGGCGATCGCCTTGTTGCTGGAAATTCTGGAAATTTTAAAGTTCGTTCATAAACAAAATATTATTCATCGCGATATTACACCTTCTAACTTAATTCGGCGCACAACAGATAACAAAATTGTTTTAATTGATTTTGGGGCTGTCAAAGAAATCAGCACTTTTACTGCTGACTCTACAGGTAAAATATTCACATCGCAGGCGATCGGCACCAGCGGTTATATGTCTCCCGAACAATCAAATGGACGTACTGCCCATGCTTGTAATGATATTTACTCTGTAGGGATGATCGTGATTCAAGCTCTCACCGGAAAGCATCCCACAGAGTTCAAAAACTACGATCGTGCTGGTGAAATAATCTGGCATGACTCGACGTGCGATCGCACTCCGCTACCAGTGAGCGATAATTTTAAAAATATTCTCGATCGCATGGTTCGCTTCCACTATATAAATCGATATCAATCTGTAACGGAGGTTTTGCAAGACTTAGATGATATGCGATCGCCTCTATTACCCGAACCTCAGCCGAATTCGATCTCGTCTGATGCTACTGAAGTTTCGCCAAACCCGAATTTACCACCCAGCCAACAACCCGAGTCAGGCAAAACTCCGCCGCAGGGGCGATCGCGCTTTCGCTGGCTGCTGTTGGGTGTTGCGGTAATGGCGGCAGGGGCGATCGTAATTTCAAACATCAAAAAATTTCCCATAATCCAGACAAATTCGCCGCAACCAACCCTACCTACATCCTCACCTACACCCTCCCCACGTGTAAGTTCCGGCGAAAGACTCCTAGTAGAAACCTCCGCCCTTTGGTCAAAACAAAGAGCAATAAATGAATTTGCCGGCGGAAATTATCCTGAAGCTTTAAAATTGTTCAAACAGTCCTGGCGGGAAGACCGCAGAGATCCAGAAACTTTAATTTACACCAACAATGCTCTGCTGGAGGCGATAGGTGCAGAGTATTATACGATCGCAATTGTTGTTCCCATTCGCCGAGATCGGGACGGGACGGGAACTATAGTCAATGCAAGTTTAGCCGAAGAACTGCTGCGCGGTATTGGTCAAGCTCAAACCGAAGTTAATTTAGGTCTCCTGTCTGGAAATAACAGCGAGCGAGATTTTCCCGGTCAAGGATTTCTCGAAGCAAAATCGATTAAAGGAAAAGGTCTCAAAGTAATCATTGCTGATGACGCCAATATCAAATCCTACGCAGTTCAAAGGGCAAATTACCTAGTCACTCAACCAAATATTCTAGCAGTCATCGGACACTACACCAGTGACATGACGGTAGAAACAGTAGATATTTACAATCAAAATAAACTGGTCGCCATTTCTCCGGGAAGCACAACAGAAGAACTAACGCGCAAACCTCGGAAATTTTTCTTTCGGACAGCCCCAACAACTAGCAAAGAAGCTGAAGGCTTAGCCAATCAACTGATTAAAGTCGGTCAAAAAAGAGTTGCGGTTTTTTACAATCCCAATAGTCCGTTTAGCGCTTCCTTGTGGGAAGAATTTAAAAAGCAATTTGAAGCCGAAGGAGGTTCGACTTTTAGATCCAGTAATTTCGATTTATCTAAAAATGATTTTAACGCCGAAGCAGCAATCAAAGAAGTTGAAAAAGCCAAAATAACAGCCATAGCTCTCTTTCCCGACGGTCAAGTCACTAATTCTCTCGAACACGCCCTCGATACGATAAAAATCAACGACGATCTCAAGTGGATTGTTGGCCCTTGGACTCTGTACGATCCGCGAACTTTAGAAGCAGCAAAACAGCTAAAGTCTGTAAAAAAACTCGCCGTATCCGTGTTTTGGCATCCGTTAATCAGTTTTGATAAAAAGTTTCCAGTTAATGCTGAAAAATTGTGGGGAGGCCCAGTCAATACTCGATCGGCTTTAACCTACGATGCAGCTAAAACGCTGATTAAATCCCTAGAATTACAGCCAGAACCCAGCCGTGAAGGAATGCAAAAAACCCTAGCATCTCCAGACTTTAAAGCTGACGGTGCCACGGGTATAATTGAGTTTGACTTGACAACGGGAAATCGAAAAAACCCTCCTAAAGCTTTAGCGCACATTGTTCCGTGTCCTAGAGAACAATTTGGTGTGACGTTTGTGCCGATCGAATTTCCGACAGCCACCGCCGCAGGTTTAAAGTGCGACTAATGCTTTACCAGAAAGAATTGGTTGAAAGCCCGCCCGCCCGGGAAAAATTAAACTCAGACTGTTCATTACTTCAATCCTCAGACTTAAGGGTAGAGGTTTCTCTCAAACTCTCAACTGTCAACTCTCAACTGTCAACTCTCAACTGTCAACTCTCAACTGTCAACTGTTGAAAGTACCTGCGGGGATTCGCCCCCAACATTTAAAGAAAAAATTAGATATAGTTAACAAAGCTAGTTTTTTTTATAATAATGCTTATGACAGTCAATCTCGCTCCCTCAACAAGTTCTAGCCTCAAACCAGAATCCCAGAATATCTCGGCACTCAAACAAGTCTGGCAGACAATTGATGCCGGTAGCTGTCCGGGTTCCTATAACTTCCATATGCACACAGTCTACTCCGACGGTCGATTGCAGCCAGAGAAGTTGATGGAACTAGCCATAGCAGGCGGCCTCAAAGGCTTCGCTATCACCGATCACCACAGCACCAAAGGCTACGTTCAAGCTCAAATTTGGCTGGATAACTGGAAATTAAAGCATCCCGACAGGAGTACCGCAGCGCCGACTCTTTGGACGGGCGCTGAAATTAACGCTGAATTGCTCAAAAACGACGTACACATTCTCGCTTACGCCTTCGATCCTGAACATCCTAGTCTCACACCTTACTTGCGAGGTAAAGGTACTGAAGGCCACGCTTCTTATTCCGCAGCCAGGGTAATTGAATCGATTCACGAAGCAGGAGGTTTAGCAGTTTTAGCGCATCCTTGCCGGTATCGATCGATCGCAGATCAACTAATTCCAGAAGCAGCCCGTCTTGGCATTGACGGCGTAGAAATTTACTATGCTTACGGTAATCCTAATCCTTGGAAACCGAGTCCCAAACAAACTGCTTTAGTCAAAGATTTAGCTGAAACCCATGGTTTGCTGGGAACTTGTGGAACTGATTCTCACGGCCTGAGTCTTCTTGTCCGAATTTAGATAATTTGGAAATTATAAATTGCGATTTATACGGACTGTGCGGGAATTGCGGCAAAGACATACAGATGTTTTTCGGTCAGTCTGTCTTTGACAAACGACTTGTTTGGTATCTATTTTATGACTGCCCTCACTGCGGAGAAGCAGTCGTTTGTAGTGCGGACTTCAGTCCGCAGCATAAAGCGGACTGAAGTCCGCACTACAAACCTTGGTTAGGAAAAAAAATTAATAACTTGACTACTTAGAATCGCAAATTAAATAATTTATACTTTTGAAAGTGGGATGGGCGTCCCGCCCGTCCAGATGAGGACGGGCGGGACGCCCATCCCACAATAATCATCAAATGGTAAGTTATTTAATTCTCATTCCTAAACGAGCGAGAAAACGAAACCTCAATCATCCCTCTTTAAATACCCAACTAAAACCCAGCTCAATACCGACAGCCTTCTCAATTTCTTCCCAATAAAAATCTTCTAAAACTCCCTGTTTGTTTTTAATTCTCAGAGCATCTACAGCTCTCATTTGACTTAAGTTTATGTGCCGTTCTCCGTTTAGTCCATTTTGCGGGGTTGGAACAACATTCACAACGAATGGAAAAGTTTTGTTCCCAGGCAATAAAGGGGCAACTATTGTAGTTGTCCCATTTTGATTGCCAACATCATTCTGCAAAATTAGACAAGGACGCTGCTTACCGGTTTCATGACCGGTCGTGGGTTCTAGATCGATCCACCATATTTCTCCTCGTTTATAAGTTAATGTCCCGTTAGGCATTTAAACCATCGCCTACCGCAACATCCCAAACAGAAATCTCTTCTTGAAAATCAGGATCGTTAGCCTGCTCTTTATAAGCATTTTCCAGCTCTTCCATCATAATCCTCCTTTTTTCCTTCCAGAGAATTTCATTTATGAAACTACTACGATTGCTTGCTAGCCGATCGACAAAATCTAGAATTGTGTCATCCAAAGTAATACTGACTTTTTTGCTCATAACTTATTAAGTTCATGCGACTGACGAGTATGACTGTATTATCATACTAATCAATGCTACAACCTTTGGCAAGGTGAATCTAGAGGTTCAAGAAGAGCTAACAGCAAGAACCTCAGCCTTTGATAGATGTGGCGTGCTGGAGTGCGATCGAGATTGCCTCCGCTCCCGATCGTCGCAACAGACACCCAGCCTCTTTCATCTTTCCGGGAACAACTGACAAGCCCTGATAGTTGGCTGATTTGCCCAATCTAAGCGAGAAGTGCCAAATCTATCCATCCAACCTTCTAAATAAGCCCGATTAGCCTTTCTTTCCTCAGGATCGGAGGTGTTCATGGGATGAGGTGCTAAACCGAAAATAGTCGCTGTTGTTACGCAAAACATTGACTTCTGAAAACTTTGGCAAATTTGCACGCGCAAATCGTCTTCGCCGCGACAGCTAGTGCGGTAAATTTCGTGCAAATAATCGGGGAGATAATGCCGCATATCTTGCATCAATTGAGTTGGCGGAATTCCTGCACCTCCTATGGGTAAAGGATCTGCAAACAAAGCCCCGTAGGCAAATTCTTTTTGTTCTTCTGGGATTTGATGTGCTTGCGCGTTGTAGGAAACTGTGCCAAAAAAAGCTGTTCCTCTAAAGAAAACTGCTTCTACATAAGGTACTGCTACATCTGCTAAAAAGGTTAAGTTGGCAGATGCGGGCAGAATATCGTAGACTTCGCCACGAATCTTGACGCTGTAGGTGATTGGTAACGCTGCGGCGCTTACTAAACCGGCTAAGACGAAATCTACTATCTCTGCGATCGACTTAATTGTACCGGCTTCGTAGCGATCGGACAAATCGATAAACAAATCGCTCATTACCCGCCAAAACTGCCCCAAACCCGTGTAATAAGCCAACATCCGCACTTGTTCGGGCAAAAACTCGGGGAATGCTTTGTGCAGTCCCTGCATCAAAAAGTTACCTTTGAGTTTAGCTGCGATCGCCTTTTCGGCCAAATTGCTAAATTCTGGAGTATCCAAATAACTGTCCAAACCGCCGCCGCCGTGCCACATCATGGTTCTCATGCAATATTCGGCATACTCAAAATTTATGCGATCGTGCCACAAATAGCGCATTAATTTCGGCGCAGTCACTTCTCCGTTGAAATATTTGAAAAATGGAAAAAGCACTAAAAATTGTTCTTCAGCGATGTAGTTTAAATTGCGAGAATAGGCATCTAGAACTACGCCATAACTTTTGAGAACGCCGACAACTTCTACTACATTTTCGGTAGATTCTGGAAGCAAAGCTTTGCCTGATTCCAAGATGTCAATGTAGGCTGCTAGAGGATGGGAAGATGGTTTTAATACGGTACTTGTCATTTGATTTGAACCTTAATTGAATAACTGTTTTATTGCCGAGAAATTCAGAATCCAGAGAAAGGTTCGTAGTGAGGACTTCAGTCCTCAGAATTTGAAGAGGACTGAAGTCCTCACTACGAACCTATGAAGAGGACTAAAGTCCTCACTACGAACCTATGAAGAGGACTAAAGTCCTCACTACGAACCTATGAAGAGGACTGAAGTCCTCACTACGAACCTATGAAGAGGACTAAAGTCCTCACTACGAACCTATGAAGAGGACTGAAGTCCTCACTACGAACCTATGAAGAGGACTGAAGTCCTCACTACGAACCTATGGAAGATATCACTCCAAGTTTTGAGCAACTTGTTGAACTTGTGCGGGTACTGTCGATACTAAGCAGATCGCAGTTTTCTCACTCAAAGCCACTAAAACTCCGGGCTGTATTCCCATGATGGCGATGATTACTGCTAAAACTAGCGAAGGAATGCGATCGCCCCAGCGCACTTGCGGTAAATTGACTACCAAATCGGAAAGGCGGCCGAAAAAGGCACGGTTGACCATAATTAAGAAGTAAACTGAAGTCAAACCAGTCCCGATCATGCAGAGCAAAGTTTGGATGGGAAACACTGGTAAACTGCCCCTAAATATCAAAAATTCAGCAATAAATCCCGACAACCCGGGAATGCCGGCACTCGCCATTACACCGACAATCATTAAACTGCCAATTACAGGCAAACCGCGATCTGGATTGAACAAACCTTTGAGCACATCTATGTTGCGGCTGCCGGATTTTTTGTAAACAATCCCGACACTCAAAAATAGCAGCCCTGAAATTAAACCGTGGCTAACCATTTGCAACACAGTTCCTATCATACTAATCTCAGTAGCTGCGGCGCTAGCTAGCAAAATGTAGCCCATGTGCGCGATCGAACTGTACGCTACAATTTTTTTCATGTCTTTTTGGGCGATCGCGCAACTAGCCCCGTAAAGCACACTCACCACCGCCCAACTCGCCAACCAAGGCGCAGCCACCGCCCACGCATCCGGGAACAAACCCATACCAAAGCGCAGCATCCCGTAGGTTCCCAGCTTCAAAAGTACCCCCGCCAGCAGCACTGAAACCGGAGTCGAAGCTTCTACGTGAGCATCCGGAAGCCAAGTATGAAAAGGCACTAAGGGAATTTTAATCCCAAAGGCCAGCAATATCCCAGCCAGCAATACAATTTGTCTGACCAAAGGCAACGGCGAGCCTCCTTCCAAATGCGATGCACCGGCTGCACCAACCATATCAAAACTAGAAGCACCGCTCAGCCAAACTACACCCAAGAAAGCAGCCAGCAATACTATTCCCGAAAATGCCGTATAGATTAAAAACTTAGTCGCTGCATAGCCTCGGCGCTCGCCTCCCCAAATTGCAATTAACAGGTAAAGCGGAATTAGTTCTACCTCGAAAAACAGGAAAAATAGCAGCAAGTTTTGAGATAAAAAAGCTCCCGTGACGCCACCACTAATTAACAGCATCAAAGAATAATAAAGTCGAGGTCTGCGGATCGCCTCATCCGTAGCGTAAATCGCTACACCTGTAAGTAGGGTATTTAAAATTACCAAGGGCAGAGACAAACCATCAATGCCGAGATTGTAATTAAATCCCAAATCATCGATCCAAGGAATAAATTCCGAAAACTGTAATTGGCTGCTGTTGGCATCAAACTGAGCTGCCACAAACACCGATAGAATAAAAGTTACACCCGCAATGGCGATCGCGGCATTCCGAACTATTTTAGAGGCGATCGCACCGGGCCAAAACCCAATCAGGGCGGCGACCAACATTGGTATCCAGATTAAAGCACTGAGCATTAATTAAAACTTTCCCTTATTACACAATATTTAGAACTATATTTAAGATTAACGCAAAGCCACTGCATAAAAAAGCGATCGGCCAATTTTCTTGTTAACATAGATGCAAATGTCTTTGGAATCCTCCTATGACCTCAATTATTACCGATCGAGAAGATTTGCAAATTAAATCGATTTCTCCTTCCACGCGGCTAACAGTTGCTCGCTTGGAACAAGTGCAAGCTATACTCTCGGAAGCACATCTAGACTACCAACTCGAACTGGTTGACGGGAAGATTATTGTTATGGGCCCATCAGACATTATATCTAGCGAAATTGGACTCGAATTTGGCAGACTGTTACTAAATTGGGTTAAACCCCGGAAACTTGGACGAGTTTTTGAGTCCAGCGGGGGGTTTATTCTTCCTAATTCAAATCTGACAGCACCAGATGTTTCTTTTGTGGTAGCGGAACGTCTCAAACAAAGCAAGCGGTATTTTGCCGAACTGGTTCCAGACTTAGTAGTAGAAATCAAGTCTCAGTCCGATCGCCTAAAACCACTCCGAGACAAAATTATATCATTTATCGAAATGGGAGCAAAAGTAGGAATATTAATCGACCCCGACAAACGCACAGTAACGATTTACAGTCCGAAAGCCGAGCCAGTTGTATTGAGAGACGGCGACACGATTTCAATACCAGAACTTTTACCCGGTTGGGAAGTTCCGGTTATTGAATTGTGGCCGATCGACTTTGAATAAAACTAGAGACAAAGCAGACAAACCAAAAACAATTTATCTGCATTAATCCCCGTCTATCCACCAACACCTGCGGTTTAGAATTGCCAAATAATCAGCGCCAGCAACCCAGCAACTCCCGCAGCAATAGTCAACACATAAAACTGCGATTGACCCGTGCCGCTGTACTTCAAACCTTCACCGCTGAAAATTGTGGCAAAACCAAACAAATTCACCACCCCGTCTACTACATACTTATCAGTCCAAGCGCTGATTTTCGCAATAGAAGCCACGGCCCAAACCACAGTCAAGCGGTAAACTCGATCGATATAAAAGTCGTAAGCAAACAAATCCTGCACCGCTGGCACCGGCAGTCGTACCGGTCGAGGTAAAACGTTGTACCAATAAATCGCCACGCCAACGCCAACCCCAATCAAGCCAGATAACACCAACAGCGGAATATCTAGAGTCTTCAGCAGCAAATTTAAAGTATCAAAATCCCCAGTTTCTGCCCAAGGCCCAGTCCAACTAATTAAAAGTTGCCACTGCTGCAACATCCAAGGCACCAACAGCCCAATCACCGTCAAAATTACCATCGGCAAAGCCATCGGCCAACCGACTTCGGGAGCTCTGCGAGTTTTGGGCTGCGGTTTTCCGACAAATACTAAGGCGAATACGCGAGTTAAATTGAGCGCAGTTAAACCGTTAACTAACAGCAGCACAACTACCAACCACAATGGCACTGTCCAAAAACCGTTCAGCCACCGTCGCATTACCCAGAAGTTGCCCATCGGTAATAGGGCTACCATCCCCGCAGCGCCTACTAAATAAGCCATTGTTGTGGCGGGCATCTTTGACCACAACCCACCCATTTCTGTTAAATCTTGAGTGTTAGTTGTGACAATTACTGAGCCTATGCTCATGAATAATAGTCCTTTGGCGATCGAGTGCGCGAACAGCAGCAGCAATGCAATGTCAACGTGATTCTGCCCCACCGCGATAAACACTAAACCCATAGAAGCACTGGTAGAATGCGATAGTGCTCTTTTGATATCGATTTGGGCGATCGCCACTAAGGAAGCCCCAACCGCCGTCACCGCACCCAAAACCACCAGCACCACACCAGTCACCGGCGACAGCGCTAAAACAGGCTGAAGTTTAATCAAAACATAAGCCCCACCACCCACAACTACGGTATTCCGCATAATCGAAGCCGGGTTGGGCCCTTCCATCGCCTCGTCGAGCCACAAGTGGAACGGAAATTGAGCGCATTTGGCTGTAGGTGCGGCAATTAAAGCCAAGCCTAAAAGAGTCGCTACTAAAGGAGATAAAGTTGCAGTTTCCGCCCATTCTTCTAAATCCGAAAAATTTAAACTTCCGGCTAAAGTTGAAAGCGTTACTACTCCCATCAACAGCGGTACATCTCCTACACGCTTAGTTAAAAACGCATCTCTAGCCGCCGTCACTACCAGCGGTTGAGCGTACCAAAATCCGACTAGCAAATAAGTTGAAAGCGTCAGCACTTCCAGCAAACCGTAAGTTAGCAGCAGCGAGTCACTAATCGCAATCCCGCTAATTGCCGCTTCAAAAAAACCGAGCAGCCCAAAAAATCGAGCTAGCGCCCAGTCTTTTTCCATGTAGCCCAGTGCGTAAATTTGTGCTAGCAAACTCAGAACAGTCACTAGCTCCATTGCTCCGACGCTGGTCGCGGAGATTTCTATGGCAAAAGACAAATCTAAATCTGCTGCTTGCACCCAGTGGAGGAGCAAATGTTGGGGTGCTCTATCCCAAGTTGCTGTAAAAATGACTGACCCGTGGATGAAAGCCAGCACGCTCATCATTAAATTGAAGTAAGCCGCAGGTCTTGGCCCTGTTGTGCGAACCGTTCCCGTAGACCACGGCAAAGTTAGAATGGCGCCTATTAAGCCATATAAAGGTATCCACCAACAGGTTTGGAGGAGAAATTCTGTCATAAAAATAAAGTCGGTAAGTGGGAAACTCAGTGTCTTCAGACCTGAGAGGGAAACGACCCGGTGGTTTCAACCGCCTTGAATCTTTTTTTTATCCATTACCGCCTTGGAGTTGCTTGACTTGGTGTACTTTTGTAATGTACTTTCGGCGGGACAGTTACCACCTCAAATCTCACAACCCTGTACGCATAATGTTTGCTCTGGTGGAGCCTCCCTTTCGGGGTAATGTTCGCTTCGCCAATGTTATAAGAGCTTTTTAGACCTGCAACACTGTATCAGTGACTTTAATACTGTTTAATTGCAGATGACAGAGCCCAAAACTAGCGTCGCATTCGCCGGTGTCGTGACTCAAATAACGTAGACCTCTAAGGTCTTAGGCTGGTCAGCACAGCTTGGTCGATTTCTCTTACAAGCTCAGTCCCTTTAGGGCTGAGTTACTGACTTAATTTATTCCATTAAACTTCAAATTACCGGCTACCTTTATACAAAGGCAGTTCCGGGCGATCGCGCCACACCGTAAAACTTTGACTAAACCCGATCGTATAGCTTTAGCAAAATAATTTGCACCCAAAATTCACTATACATTAAAGCACCAAAACTTAGTATTTTCTGAATACAAAATTAAATGTTGCTGGGGGTCGGCACTCAAAAAAAAAAGCCCGCATCTCGGCCAAGACTGTCTTTTTTATCTATTTACCCGCGATCCCTCCTGGGAAATCCTCAAGTTGACTGACACTCCAGATCCCCAGCCCCACCCACCGAACTCTAGTTTAAAGGTATTTATACTTACTTCGCTTCCAGCTCGCTGTTCGCATCTGCTCCGCTTTATATTAAGATTATTAAATAAATATTAAATTATTATAAGTAACATAAAAAAATTTAATTTTTGTTATTAAACATTATGATGTTAGTTTATATTGTCAAGGTGGACAGCTTCCCCTATTCTATAAGGATAGGAAGCTTTAGACTGCATTCCTAAATAATGTGGGCCTCCCCGTCCAAATTTTTAGATTTCTCAAAGATTTGTTACGGTAATTCCGCTAATCCTCAACTTGGAGATTCAAAAATGTCAATTGCCGTGGGAATGATTGAGACAAAAGGTTTTCCCGCTGTTGTGGAAGCTGCCGACGCTATGGTCAAAGCTGCTCGCGTTACCCTCGTGGGCTATGAAAAAATCGGCAGCGCTCGCGTCACCGTAATTGTGCGCGGCAACGTGTCGGAAGTCCAAGCCTCAGTTGCAGCAGGAGTGGAATCCGTCAAGCGGGTGAACGGCGGAGAAGTCGTCTCTACCCACATCATCGCTCGCCCCCACGAAAACCTAGAATACGTTCTACCAATTCGTTATACAGAAGCAGTAGAGCAGTTCCGAGGCTATTAAGTTCTTAGTGCGCTGAAAACTCGTTTGACGAAACGTTTGACGAAAAGCAGCGCGATCGTCAAAAATTAACAGTTTAGTTCCCCAAATATTTAACTAGGAGTAAAACCAATGGCAATTGCAGTTGGCATGATCGAAACCTTAGGCTTCCCCGCAGTCGTAGAAGCCGCTGACGCGATGGTCAAAGCAGCCCGCGTCACCTTGGTAGGATACGAAAAAATCGGTAGCGCTCGCGTTACTGTCATTGTAAGAGGAGATGTCTCGGAAGTGCAAGCTTCCGTAGCCGCAGGAGTAGAATCAGTGAAGCGCGTTAACGGCGGACAAGTAATGTCCACCCACATTATCGCCCGTCCTCACGAAAACTTGGAGTACGTCCTACCAATTCGCTACACCGAAGCTGTAGAACAATTCCGCGAAGGCGTGAGCGGCATTCGTCCTCTCAACAGATCTTAAGATAAGCTCAAGGCTGTTTGGGGGGTTTGGTAATTAAAAATTAAAAATCAAAAAATCAAAATCGCGATGTTTTTGATTTAGCATTTTTAATTTTTAATTGAGGTAAGCATGGGATATTGGTTATTAGTCATAAGTCACGAGTCATTAGTCATTAGTCATTAGTCATTAGTTACTAGACGAAAAACTCTACAATTAAGACATGGGACTGAATAAACCTAGTTTAAAAAAGACAAGTGACTTTCAACAGTTGACAGTTGACAGTTGACCTCTACCCTTAAGTCCGAGAATTGGAGTAATAAATTAAATAGTCTGATTTTAATTTCTCCCGATCGGGCGGGCGGGCTTTCAACCAATTCTTTCTGGTAAAAAAATGACAATTACCAATTACCAATTACCAATTACCTAAAATGCAAATGGCCAAAGTTCTCGGCACAGTTGTCAGTACCCAAAAAGAGCCGACGCTGAGAGGATCGAAATTTCTACTGCTGCAATTCATCAATGAGGAAGGTTCGACAGTTCCCGGCTATGAAGTAGCCGCTGACTGTGTGGGCGCTGGTATAGATGAATGGGTTTTAGTCACCCGCGGCAGCGGAGCCCGGATCGCGCCCGGGAGCGAAGACCGTCCGATAGATGCTCTAGTAGTAGGCATTATAGATACTGTCAATGTAGAAAATCGCCTCATTTACAGTAAAAAAGACGACCCGTACCGCTAGGAAAGCAGTTGATAGTTGACAGTTGACAGTTGACAGTTGACAGTTAACAGTTAACTCAGAAAGCAGTTGACAGTTGGCAGTTGACTCCGAGAGCAGTTGACAGTGAACAACTAACAACTAACAACTAACAACTAACAAAAAAATTTCAGTTTAGGAGAACTTAATTTATGGCAGTCCGCAGCGTTGCGGCTCCCCCGACGCCTTGGTCGAAAAACTTGGCTGAGCCCAAAATTCACGACACCGCTTACGTACATTCCTTTTCTAACATTATTGGGGATGTGCATATCGGTTCAAATGTGATGATTGCCCCCGGGACATCTATCCGCGCTGATGAAGGCACTCCGTTTCATATCGGACAACAAAGCAACATTCAAGACGGAGTAGTGATTCACGGCCTAGAACAAGGCCGAGTCACAGGCGACGACAACAACTCCTATTCCGTTTGGGTGGGGAAAAATACTTCCCTCACCCACATGGCTTTAATTCACGGCCCGGCCTACGTGGGCGACGATTGCTTTATCGGCTTTCGCTCTACGGTGTTCAATGCCAGAGTGGGCAACGGCTGCATTGTCATGATGCACGTATTAATTCAAGATGTGGAGATTCCCCCCGGTAAGTACATACCTTCGGGAGCCATCATCACTAATCAGCAACAAGCCGATCGCCTGCCTGACGTTCAAGATTCAGATGTTAAATTTGCGACCCACGTCATCGGCATCAATGACGCTCTGAGAACGGGTTATCGCTGCGCTGACAACATCGCTTGTCTAGCACCAATTCGCAACGAGCAAGCTAAAAACTCAAATATCACTCAAATGAATTATTCTACCTATGCCGGCACCCAATTGAGTTCCTCTCTAGCCGATAGCATCCGCAATTTGCTAGCCCAAGGATACAGTGTGGGAGCGGAATATGCCGACGCCCGTCGGTTCCGTACCGGTTCTTGGCGCACTTGCGGCCCCATTTCCTCAACTCGCGACTCTGAAGTAATCGCAGCTTTGTCGGCTTGTATGGCCGATCACCAAGGAGAATACGTCCGCTTGATCGGGATTGATACCAAAGCCAAGCGTCGCGTACTCGAAGAAATCGTCCAAAGACCAGGAGACAACGGCTCTAACGGTAACGGCGCCACAACTCATAAATCTAACGGTAAAGTTGGACAAGCTGCTTACCAAAATGGCGGTTCTGCATCCAGCAAATTGAGCGCCGAAACAGTGGCTCAAATTCGTGGCTTGCTAGCTCAAGGCTTCAAGGTGGGTACAGAACACGCCGACGCGCGCCGCTTCCGTACCAGTTCTTGGCAAAGCGGGGCTTCGCTGCAAGTCAGAAACGAATCTGAGGCGATCGCCGCTTTAGAATCTGTGATGAGCCAATATCCGGGCGAATATGTGCGCTTGATCGGGATTGACCCGAAAGCTAAGCGCCGCGTAGTTGAAGAACTGATTCAGCGTCCCGACGGCCCTGTGGCTCAATCGGCTAAACCGGGTGCAACATCAGGATTCAAAGCCACGACGACTGGTTCGGCTGGAAGTGGCAAGTTGACCGGCAAGACGATCGACCAAATCCGCAACCTGCTCTCCCAAGGCTACAAAATTGGCACGGAACACGCCGACGCGCGCCGTTTCCGCACGGGTTCTTGGAGCAGTTGCGCGCCGATCGCCACCAGCCGCGAATCCGAAGTAATTTCGGCTCTCGAAAGCTGTATGACAGAACACAGTGGCGATTACGTCCGCTTGCTCGGTATCGACTCCAAGGCCAAGCGCCGGGTACTCGAAGAAATTATCCAACGCCCATAATTTGTCAGGTAATTAGCTGCTTTCTCCCGTTAAGTGCTCGCGTTGGGCTAGCGGGAGAATCAGTTGACAGTTGACAGTTGACGGTTGACAGTTGACAAAAGAAGGAAGGAGATTGGAGTAATGAATAGTCGGATTTTAAGTTGTCATTAAAATAGTTGCGGCTTTCAACCAATTCTTTCTGGTCATGTGTAAGTCTAAATCGAGCTTTTGATTATTAATAAATAATCGTTTATTAGATCGATGGAGTTAAATCAATCGTTAGATAAAACGATAAATTAAAGTATTTTTTTAGCTAAAATCATAGCTCATTTCAAGGTGAAGTTGAATGTATTTATCGCCACTGCAATTAAGTAGCAACTCTCAGATTTTCATGAGTGGCGATGTAGTTGTGAATGAAGGTGTGGCGATCGCCCCAGGAGTCATCCTGCAAGCAGAACCGGGTAGCCGGATCTCGATCGCCAACGGTGCCTGTATCGGTATGGGAGTGATTCTTCACGCCCGTGAAGGTACTCTCGAAATCGAGGCGGGCGCAATGCTGGGTGCAGGAGTGTTGGTGGTAGGTGCGGGGACGATCGGCGCAAATGCCTGTATTGGGGCCGGAACAACGCTAATTAATCCTGCGATCGACCAAATGCAAATTTTGCCCGCAGGTTCTCTGATCGGAGATACCAGCCGCCAAGTCGCGGCAGAACCCACCGCAGAACCCACCGCAGAAACCGCAGAAGCCCAAACCGCAGCACCGGAAACCACGACAGCCACTACGCCACCAGTTGAACCGACAGTCGATCGCCCGATAGACCCGCCAGAACCCGACCAAACACAGCCTCAAACACCCCCCGAGGCAGCCCCAGATCCATCACCAGAAACTGCGGCAAATCCGCCGCCCCAACCAGGAGAAGTCCCAACAATTCTGTACGGTCAAGCTCACATCAATCAGTTGCTGGGGACGCTGTTTCCGCACCGACAAGCTTTTAATCGATCGCAGGAAAACGGTCAAACTCTCTCGGGCGGTACCGGATAGCGATCGGTCGATCGAAGAATTGAAGAATTGAAGAATTTGAGATTTACTTGCAGCATTGCATCTGGGAGGTTGAACTGAGGTATAAATTGTTTTGCTCTCCACGAATGGCGTCGGGCTGGTATTAATTTTGGGGCGTGGTCATTTGTGCAAAAGGCAGCTATGCTGAAGGCAGAATCAAAAAATATAAATAGGTAAGCTCATATTATTGGTAGCTCAGCAATTTTTAAGGTCTTGCAGCATAAATATGTATCTTGCAGCTCGTGCAGTTTGTCTTCTCATCTGAGACACTAAAACTATCAACAAAATTTTATGTTTGGAAGTTTCTAAGGGTAATCGAAGATGGACGGACAAATAGATCGTAACAGCAGTCACTCCGAGCGATCGCAGCGCCAGGAATATTTCAAAGACACCGCTTTGGGTTTGGTATCTACCAAGAGTTTTCCGGCAATAGTCGGGACTGCTGACATGATGCTGAAGTCCGCAGGGGTCATTTTAGTAGGATACGAGAAAATAGGTTCCGGTCACTGTACGGCGATCGTCCGGGGCAGAATTTCCGACGTGCGTTTGGCTGTGGAAGCTGGAGCTCAGACAGCCGAACAATTCGGACAGTTTGTTTCTAAGTTGGTGATTCCTCGGCCTTTGGCTAATTTGGAAGTGGTTTTGCCGATCGGCTTTCGCCTGACTGAACTGTCGGAAAGTGGCAGTTTTTCTCGACTGAGCAATCAGGCGATCGGTTTGCTCGAAACGCGGGGATTTCCGGCAATGGTCGGCGCTTGCGATGCTATGCTCAAATCCGCCGACGTACACTTGGCCGCCTACGAGAAAATTGGCGCCGGTTTGTGCACGGCAATTATTCGCGGTGCAGTCGCAGATGTCGCAGTAGCCGTAGAAGCCGGGATGTACGAAGCCGAGCGCATTGGCGAGTTGAACGCCGTGATGGTAATTCCCAGGCCTTTGGAAGATTTGGAACAAACTTTGCCGCTGGCGAGTTGTTGGATAGAACAGCGCACACCTGTGAGGGTGCCGATCTCTGTTCAGGAAAAGGAAAAAGAATTGGTCGAACTTCCAGATTTGGAGAAATTGAGAGTTTATGTGGAAGAGGAAATCAATCGTTAATTGGTAATCTAGAATTGGTAATTACCCACCAAAAGTTTGTAGAGACTGGGTGCGGGAAATACTGAGACTGATTTTGACAATCAAGATATAAATTTTACTCTTGATGAACTACGTGGAGCGATGTGTACGATCGCGGCCGCGTCAAGTTGAATTTAGCGATCGGTGTATGGCACAGCCGTCGAGAGACAGAGAGCGCCAACAAAAACTCAATTTTAGATTGAAGTCTATCCGGTAAAAAATCGAACTCACCAAGTAAATGCAGCCGAGGTACAGGCTCTTTTAACAGGATTTAATTCCTGTTAAGATAAACCTAAAATCCTGTTTCCGCTAGATTTCCTGGAATCAGTTAAGAGTTAATTTGGGTGCTGTGTGGATGCTCTGTCAACAGATTAACCCCTGTCCAACTCAAGACTGAATGCAAAGGAATCAATCCAGAATCCAGCAAGGAATAAAAGTTGACCTATGAACATCAAAGAATCGAAGCTCAACCATGTTTATAAGCGCGGGTTACAGAGCGCCAAACAAGGCAACTACGAAGCGGCACTGGAGGACTTCCATCAGATACTGCAAGTCAATCCCGCCGATGCCAAAGCTTACAACAATCGGGGCTTGGTTTACTATTATATGAAAGATTACCAAAAGGCGATCGCAGACCTCAGCCAAGCACTAGATATCAATCCTAATTTGTTCGAGGCATATTTAAATCGCGGTAATGCTTGGCGCCATCTCGGAGAAAATGAAAAAGCCATTGACGATCTCAACTGTGCTTTAGTAAACAAGCCTGACAGCCACGCTATCTACAACAACCGAGGACTCGTACTTGCTAATTTAGGACATTACGAAGAAGCAATAGAAGACTACGATCGAGCTATCTCTATCAATTCGCAAAATTATAAAACCTATTACAACCGAGGCCGCGCTTACTACCTTTTGGGAGAAAAACAAGCAGCAACGGAGAACTTTAACGAAACGCTACGGTTAAATCCAAGATATATCAAAGCTTACATAAATCGCGGACTCTGTTATCACCAATTAGGAGACAACACCCAGGCGATCGCCGATTACAACACAGCACTCGGCATCGACCACAACAATGTTTATGCCTATTATAACAGAGGATGCGTTCGCTATAAATTAAAACAAATGGAGCTGGCAATTGAAGACTTTAACAAAGCAGTGGAACTCGATCCCAACTACGTTAAAGCTTATCTCAACCGGGGTTTAGCGCTGTACAAGTTGGGAGATATTGCAACAGCAAATAGGGATTTTTACCACGTAATGTGTATTAATGCTGAAGCTTATTTATACTATCAAGCTCAACGCTGCACGCCTGATATTAATTCCTATTTCAAAGAAGCCCCACAGGTGGAACTTAATAATGCTGTGGAATACTACAACACCACATTAAATACGATCTCAAGTTCCTTAAGTTCGGCAGCATTAAATGCAATTTGGAATCAAGAAGATTTGGAGAACAGAGACTCGATTATCTGTGAAGGTGAATTTCTTAATGAGTAAAGTAATCAGTTGACAGTTGTAGGGGTGGTGGATGGTGCGGGCCCGCCCTCTTTAGTTGACAGTTGACAGTTGTCATTGGTCATATTAAATCGGATTGCATCGTCCTGTATTAATCTCTCTTTCTCTCTCTGTGTCCTCTGCGTTATCTGCGGTAAAATCACCTGACGGTGCAACCAGAAATGATATCAGCCCCGAGAGGTTTTTAACGCGGATTGGGTATGCGTTAAAAATTAAAGTCCTGACTGCAAAAAACAGTCAGGACTTTAATTTTTATCTCTGAGTTTTAAGCATTTGCATTCTTGACTACAAACCTTAAATACTAGCCATCACTTCGCGCGCGGCTGCTAAAGTTCGATCGATATCTTCATCAGTATGGGCCAAAGAAGTGAACCCAGCCTCAAACTGAGAAGGAGCCAGATAAACACCGTGTTCCAACATTCCGCGATGAAAACGGCTGAACTTCGTCAAATCTGACTTCTTCGCATCCTCGTAATTGTGAACCGGGCCCGCCGCAAAAAATAAGCCAAACATCCCGCTAATTTGACCGCCACAAACAGCGTGTCCCGCTTCCTTGGCAATTTTTAGCAATCCCTCCGACAGTTTTTTTGTAACCTTATCCAACTGTTCGTAAGTGCCGGGTTTTTGGAGCAATTCCAAAGTTTTAATCCCAGCAGTCATCGCCAAAGGATTTCCCGAAAGCGTACCAGCTTGATACATCGGGCCTGCGGGAGCTACCATTCCCATAATCTCGCGCCTTCCGCCGTAAGCTCCCACCGGTAAACCGCCGCCGATAACCTTACCCAAAGTTGTCAAATCTGGGGTGACACCGAATTTTTCCTGAGCTCCGCCGTAGGCGATGCGGAAACCAGTCATTACTTCGTCAAACACCAACAAAGCGCCGTTATCTTTGGTAATTTCGCGCAAACCTTCAAGAAAACCTGCATCTGGAGTAATAAAACCAGCATTTCCTACAACTGGTTCCAGAATTACACCTGATATCTCGCCGGGATTTTCGGCAAATAAAGCTTTGACTGCTTCCAAATCATTGTAAGGAGCGTTGAGGGTGTTGGCGGTAACGGATTTCGGCACGCCCGGAGAGTCTGGAAGCCCGAGAGTTGCGACGCCGGAACCGGCTTTTACTAAAAACATATCGGCGTGCCCGTGATAGCAGCCTTCAAATTTAATCACTTTGTCGCGCCCGGTGAAGGCTCGCATCAGCCGCAAAACGGCCATACAAGCTTCGGTACCGGAATTGACAAATCGCACCATTTCAATGCTGGGAACGGCATCGATGACCATTTCGGCGAGGACGTTTTCCAACAGCGAGGGTGCGCCGAAACTCGTACCTTTTTCTAAGGATTCGTGGAGGGCTTTGATGACTTCCGGGTGGGCGTGGCCGCAGATAGCCGGGCCCCAAGTACCTACATAGTCAATGTATTGGTTGCTGTCAACATCCCAAATGTAGGCTCCGTTTACCCTGTCAAAGACGATGGGCTGTCCGCCTACGGATTTGAAGGCGCGCACGGGGGAACTGACGCCACCGGGCATCAACTTCTGGGCAGCGGCGAAAATTTCTTCTGATTTGGTGGTTTTCAAGGTTGTAGAAACCAATGTTTTCTCCTTAGTGAAGGTCTGTTGTTGGTAGGATACTTAATATAGCGACTTCTGGTTAAAGGCTAAGCCGATTCAAGGAAACTATAGTAGTAGATTTTAGGATACAAACCAATCAGTAGCAATACTAGCTCGGGTTTTTTAGGATTTGTCGCACTAGCACTCCTAGCTCTCAATTGTAATAAATTGTAAAATAGTTCTTGACAATTTGCCCATCACTTACCTAATCTCCTCTCTTCTCTCTGTGTCCTCTGCGCTCTCTGCGGTTAATTTAAAAAAAATATCTGACACGAAAGCGTTAATTTATATGAAAAGCTGCAATAAAATTATGTCTGTTAATGATGTGTCTAGTTTGAGCCGATCGATCCCAATTGAAAAGATCCGTTACGACGATCGCGGTTTAGTGCCTGCGATCGTCCAAGATTACCTAGACGGGACAGTGTTGATGATGGCGTGGATGAATCGGGAGTCGCTGCAAAAAACGATGGAAACCGGTCAAACGTGGTTCTGGAGTCGTTCTCGCGCCGAATTGTGGCCGAAAGGGGCGACTTCGGGACACGTTCAAAATGTCAAAGGGCTGCGTTACGACTGCGATAGCGATGCTTTGCTGGTGACTGTCGAACAAGTGGGAGATATTGCTTGTCACACGGGTGAAAGAAGTTGTTTTCACCAAGTTGACGGGGAAATTGTGGCGCCGCCGGGGGATATGTTATCTCAATTATTTGACGTAATTTGCGATCGACGCGACAATCCTAACGAAACTTCTTATACTTGCAAGTTGTTCGAGGGCGGGGATAACAAGATTCTCAAGAAGATTGGTGAAGAGTCGGCGGAAGTTGTGATGGCTTGCAAAGATGACGATAAAGACGGAATCGCCGGGGAAGTTGCGGACTTATTTTATCACGCTTTGGTTGCTTTGGCTCACCATCAGGTTGATTTGAGGGCGGTTTACCGCAAATTGGGCGATCGGAGAAAATAAATGAGTTAGTTGTTATTAGTTATTTGTGATTAATTATTTGTTATTTCCAACAAATAATAACTAATGGTAAGGTGCGTCGCTGTGAGCTCATCTATTTTTTTAAGGGATTCTTTGTGGCGGTGCACCCTACGACTAATGACTAATGACTAATGACTGCTACTTTTTAACATTCGATCGACCTTTTGCAAAATTGCGATCGCCAGTATCACACTAATAGCCAAGCCCAACCAGAAATTATCCGCCCCCCATTTACCTCGATCCAAAGCGAAACCGCCCAGTGGCGGGCCGATTAAATAGCCTATAGCCCAACACTGAGAATTAACCGCTAAATACACGCCGCGCAAAGACTCCGGCGCTAAATCTACCACCAAAGCCGAAGCAAAAGGCGTATAAGCAACAGTAGCAACCGACAAAAAAGTCAAGCCAACAACCGCTAAAAATAGATTGCCAGTTGCAGCCATTCCCGTCAAGCCGATCGCAATAAACCCCATTCCCCACAGCAGCGCCGAAATCATCAAAGCTTGCGGATGAGAAAACCGCCTCAAAGCCTTAACCACCGGCATCTGCAAAGCCACAGTTAAAAATGTGCTAAAAGCAAACAAAACCGTAATTGTACCCGTAGAAAAGCCTGTTCCCGATGTCCCCGCCGGCACAAACTTACTAAAATACAACGGCATCGTGGTTTGAATTTGGGAAATGTAGAGAGTAAACAGAGTATTGACTAAAGCATAGACTAGCAAAGTGCGATCGCCCAGCGCCACCATCCAGCCATTTTTGAGATTTTTTTTGCTTGTATCCGTTGAGTTAGCTGGTTTGTAGGTTTCTGAAATTGCGCCCCAAACCACCGCAAACAGCACTAAAAACGAGATACCATCGATAATAAAGAGCGATCGATAATTCCCCGTTACCGCAATCAAAACACCGCCCAAAATAATCCCAACTTGCAAACCCAAATTATCAGCCAGCCGCGTCAAAGCAAAAGCCTCCTGTCGCTGTGCGCCCTCAGTTAAATCCGCAACCATACTTTCGGTTGGAGGCCAATACAAACCCACACCAAAACCCATCAATAAATTAGCAGCAACTAAACCTGGAAAATCATGAGTCGCCGCCAACAGAAAAGAAGCGACAGCCGAAATCATTGCCGCCAGCAATAAAGTTCGCCGCCTTCCCCAAAATAAGGAATCGCAAAAAGAACCGCCCAAAATGCGGCCGAATATTCCCGAGATTGAACCGCTACCCAAACCAATCCCAACAGCAGTTGCAGACAAGCCGACGCGATCGACAAAAAAGATCGGCGCGTAAAATAAAGTAAAGCCGCTACCGCTTTGGGAGAGGAATCTGCCGGCGGCGAGAATCCACACTTGAGTAGGGAGACGGGGAAGCCAAGATGAGAATTGAAATTTAGGCATATATTATAGCCTTTCTCAGAAAGATGAGGTACTCATGGGGATAGGGCATAGGGCATAGGGCATAGGGCATAGGATTAGCGGGCATACATCACTTTTTTGAGAAAGGCTATATTTATAAGAGTCTGTGGTTGAAACCAGGTATGTATAAACGATGTCTGCCTCCGCAGACTGAAGAATTAAAATAAAATTAAAGCATAATTTAGGTATTGTCGAGTCAAACCAAACCTCAACCGTATTTGTTTGCAAGCTTTTCGATGAATTCAAGTGTCAGCGGATTCATAAATCACCTTTCCTTTTTCGCTAATTTCCCTGACAAATAAATCATTCCAAGCTAGCCGTTGTTCTATTTCAGCAGGAGTTCGCACTAATAAATCTAGAGCAAATTTCGGTTGAGTTTTACTTAGTATTTCCCAAGTTTTGCGAAAATTATTACCTTCTGAAGATAAAATTACCAACATATCAACATCCGAATCGCTCGTGGGATTCCCATAGGCGTAAGAGCCGAACAAAATTATTTTTTCTGGCTTAAATTGATTGGCTATTGCCGCACTCAATTCCAGAATTTTGTTTATTTCAATCATTGGCTAATATCTTTGATATTTGGCAATTTAACTGTAATAATAACACATAAATTTTATCGGTATATTGCTATGAGTAATTATCAATAGTTGTTTGCGATCGCCACAACGTTTAAACTATTGCTGTGCGATCGCAGGCTACCGAAGCCTTCCAACAGAAACACCTACCAGCTTAACAATTCTTCTAATTCAGTTACACAAAAGTTACCATTAATTTAAAAATACTTAACACGATTTGAGAAAAAAGTTAGTTAAGCTCTAGAAAAGGCAGAAGAAAATTTTAGAGGGTCTAATTTATATGACAGCTATTACATCGTCGAGAGTGGAATCAATCAGACCCCGCTGGCAAGCAATTGTCATGGTAGCCTTAATTTTCTGGCTCAGCGGTAGCCTGATTATCGATCTAGTTATTATGCCCAGTCTCTATGTATCTGGCATGATGGTATCTTCTGATTTTGCAGCAGCCGGAAATTTAATGTTCTGGGGATTCAACCGCGTTGAGTTAATCTGTTCGGGCTTGGTAGCAACGGGTTTGATGGTTTTGAGCAATTTAATGGGTGACTCGGGCAAGCGCAGCCGCACAGCGATCGTATTATCTTTGGTACTTCTGGCGATCGCCCTGATTGACACCTACGGCCTCACACCTCAAATGAGCGCCTTGGGAATTCAGCTAAATCTGTTCGACTCCGCAGCAGAAGTGCCCGCTGGAATGAATTCACTGCACCAAGGATATTTTGTTTTGGAAGCGCTAAAGTTGGCTGTCGGCGGTACGCTGCTGGGCTGGTGCTACCAAAACCAAGTTTAATTCACACAATCCTCAAAGGTTGAATTGAGAAAAAACTCAATCTGTAGCGGCGGGCGTGAATTTACGCCCGCCGTTAATTTTTGGGAATTTTAGCGATCGTCAACTATATCAAGTTTCCCGATCGCAAATCCTACTCGGAAGCTTCAGCCTCATCTGATTTTGGCCACAGCAGGCGCAAGCCCATCACCGCAAATCCGATCGCAGCGATCGTCTTTACCAACCTCTCCGGTAACACCTCCGCCGTACCTTGTCCAACCAAAACACCAAGGAAACTCGCCAGCAGCAGCGCCGACGCCGTACCGAAAAATACAGCCCGCGGCGAGTTGCAACTGCTACCAAGGGCGATCGCAGCTAATTGACTTTTGTCACCCAATTCTGACAAAAACACCGTAATAAAGGTTATTCCTAAAAGTTGCCAATCCATATTTTTTTTAGTTCTTAGTTAGGTATTTAGAAATTTACAACTTACTCACAAACTTCGAGAAACCCGATTTCTTTCCACATACCCATGTTGTTAACTATCAGTCAGATCGTGTCCGGTTGATTACCGTCACAAAAACCGTTTGTAGTGCGGACTTCAGTCCGCAGCATAATAAAGCGGACTGAAGTCCGCACTACAAAAGCACATCGTTTAACCCAGCACTTCCCAAAGTAAAACCGCCGAAGCGGACTGAAGTCCGCACTACAAACGCACATCGTTTAACCCAGCACTTCCCAAAGTAAAACCGCCGAAATCGCCAGCAAAATCACTCCCGCAGCCTTCTCCAAAGTTTTCGGATCGATTCTAGTAGCCAGCCACCTTCCCAGCAAAACTCCCAACAAACTTGTTGCAATCAAAGCCGAACCCGCACCCGCAAACACAATCCACGGATTCCGAGATTCAGCAGTCATCAACAAAATCGCAACTTGAGTTTTATCTCCAACTTCCGCAAAAAAAATAGTGGCAAAAGTCGAAGCAAAAATTGCCCAATGCTTCGGCTTCAGTTGCTTTTCTTCCTGACAGATATCGGGATTTGCACTCACTGAAATTTCTGCCTGCTCAGGGGTTAAAGCAGCACAAATCTCAGAAGTATCTTTAAGTTTTTGTAGTTGTACTTGTGGTGGCAAATCAGAATTGGGGGTTTCTGAGTCAGAATCAGACAAGTTTGGCGGTACAGAATCAAGTTTCACGGGCAATGAGTGCTAAACGCTATTTATTTTTGACTTCTATTTTGGATTTTAACTTTCTCTGTACCTGCTTTTACCAAACCAGGCCCATCTTTTTTTCCCGGAGATTCCGCAACCAATTCCAGAAACTGCTCACCTCACCCAAACACGGATAGAAGCCCCACAGTTATCTGTCAATCCAAAATCCAAAATCCAAAATCTCAAATCCAAAATCCAAAATTCCCTGGTTCAAGTGCCGTAAGTTCGATCGCCCGCATCACCCAAACCAGGTACAATAAACCCCTGTTCGTTGACTATTTCGTCGATCGTTGCCGTGTAAAGAACCAAACTCGGGTACTCCGTACTCAGCCGTTTCAAAGCCGGAGGAGCAGCCACCACACAAATAATCCGAATCAAACTCTGGTCAATTCCCCGTGAAATCAATTCCTGCATCGTCGCCACAATCGTCCCGCCAGTCGCCAGCATCGGCTCACTAATTATCACCCGCGTTTGGGGGTTAAACTGCGCCGGCAATTTGTTCAAATAGCAAGTCGGCTCCAGCGTCTCCTCATTCCTCGCCATACCCAGATGGTAAACCGAAGCCAGCGGCACAACCGTCTGAATTCCTTCCAGCAGTGACAAACCCGCCCGCAAAATCGGTACCACAACTAACGGAGCTTCCGGGTTGATAAAAGTCGCCGGAGATGAGCTCAAAGGCGTCTGCACCGTTGTTTCCACTGTCGGTAGCCAATCTCGAATTGCCTCGTAGGCGAGCCAGCGTCCCAATTCTGTCATCGCAGAACGAAAAAGTACCGATGGGGTGGCGGCGTCGCGGGCGACAGCCAGCCAATGTTTAATTAACGGGTGGGGCGGAACGTAAACGCGCAGTTGCAGGGGCATGAGGAAATTGGCGAAATTGCTAGATTTGAAGGATTTGATGCGGTGCGATCGTTTTCGTTGGCGTAGCCCCCGTAGGGCAGGCTTCGCTAACGATCGCTCTGTGCAACTTATCACAATCTTCCATTGTTTAATCTAAAATCTCAAATCCTACAAGTCTCTTTGTTTGTAGACCTTCGTCACTTTATTGAAATATTTTTTCAACAGTATTGACATAAATTAGCAACAAGGCTATAGTAATTTTTAGTGTTCTCCTCTCAAAGGATCGGCAGACGGGGGCAGTCGGCAATGGTAGACTGTTCCCGCATTTTTTTGACGTAGGAGCATAGGGAATTGGGCATAGGGCATAGGGCATAGGGCATAGGGCATAGGGCATAGGGCATAGGGCATAGTTTCTTCCTTCTTCCTTCTTCCTTCTTCCTTCTTCCTTCTGGAGCGATCGACTGTAAAATTGTATAAATATTAAGATTTTTAACCAAATGTCAGCTCCTACCCAATCCCAGTTATTTTCCGCCAACTCCCGCCCGACAGAGCAAGAGTTTGATGTGATAGTCATCGGTTCCGGCATTGGCGGACTCGTGACAGCAACCCAGCTAGCAGCCAAGAAAGCCAAAGTTTTGGTGCTCGAAAGCTACACAATTCCGGGGGGTAGTGCTGGATATTTCGATCGAGAAGGCTACAGATTTGATGTTGGAGCCTCCATGATATTTGGGTTCGGACAGCGCGGCACCACCAACCTCCTCACCCGCGCCCTCAAAGCCGTCAACGTCAGCCTAGAAACAATTCCCGACCCGGTACAGCTTCACTATCACTTACCCTCAGGTCTGGATCTGGAAGTTCCCCAGCCTTATGACAAATACTTGCAAGAATTAATTGACAGGTTTCCTCACGAGCGCGAAGGCATCCAGAAATTTTACGGCGAATGCTGGAGCGTATTCAACTGCCTCAACGGCATGGAATTGCTATCCCTAGAAGAACCGGGCTATCTAGTTCGAGTCTTTTTTCAGAATCCCTTAGCCTGTTTGGGATTAGTAAAATATCTCCCTCAAAATACTGGCGACATTGCGCGGCGCTACATAAAAGACCCGACTTTGCTAAAATTTATCGACATGGAATGCTACTACTGGTCTGTAGTACCCGCAGACTTAACCCCCATGATTAACGCCGGAATGGTATTTTCCGACAGGCATTACGGCGGTATCAATTATCCCAAAGGCGGAGTCGGTCAAATTGCCCAAAAATTAGTAGAAGGATTAGAAAAATGTGGCGGGACAATTCAGTACAAAGCTAAAGCAAAAAAAATTATCACAGAAAACGGCCGCGCTGTTGGAGTCGAGCTAGTAACCGGCGAAGTTTACCGAGCAAAGCGGATAGTTTCTAACGCCACGCGCTGGGATACTTTCGAGAAATTGTTGCCTGCCGAAGAGATGCCAGCTAGCGAGAAGAAATGGCAGCAGCGCTATCAAAAAGCCCCCAGTTTCTTGAGCTTGCATTTAGGAGTAGAAGCCAGCGTCATCCCTGCTGGTACTGCCTGCCACCACATTTTGTTAGAAGATTGGGACAAAATGGAAGCCCCAGAAGGAACTATTTTAGTATCAATTCCAACGGTACTCGACCCAGATTTAGCTCCGGCAGGATATCATATCGTTCATGCTTTTACTTCTAGCTGGATGGAAGAATGGGAAGGACTTTCTCAGCAGGAATACGAGGAGAAAAAAGAAGAGGCAGGCGGCAGAATTATTGACAGATTAGAAAAGATTTTTCCGGGTTTAGATGCTGGTTTGGATTATATGGAAGTTGGGACGGCGCGTTCTCACCGCCGCTTTTTGGGCCGGGAAGATGGAACTTACGGGCCGATTCCCCGCCAGAAATTAATGGGTTTGTTGGGGATGCCGTTTAATCGAACTTCTATGCCTGGTTTGTATTGTGTGGGCGATAGTACATTTCCCGGACAAGGTTTAAATGCGGTGGCATTTTCTGGGTTTGCTTGTGCCCATCGAATTGCTGTGGATTTGGGGTTTTAGGAGGAGTGTGGCAACACAAGTTGCCTTATTTCTAACTCAGGACTTATGGATTGGGAGGTAATTCTGTTAGATATCTAACAGTTTTTGGAGGATGGAATAAATGTCTTTTTTATCACCATCTTTACCAGAAAGAATTGGTTGAAAGCCTCTCCCTTTGAGGGAGAAATTAAAATCAGACTATTCATTACTCCAATCCTCTGACTTTTAGGTAGGGCTTGCTGAAAAAGTCAGAAAACAGCATTTAGTAAAAATGAGTGAATTTGAGATCGTCTTGGTAATATAAATTTTATAAATTTTATGATAGCACAACATAACTTTTACCAATGATTTAAGCCCAAAAACATCGAAAAAGGTTTTTCGGTCTGAAATAGACCGAAAAAAAGCCAAAAAGCCTGCCGTAGCAGGGCAGAAAGATTCATTACCAGAAAAGTTATCGCGATGCTTGTTTCAGAAGTATTATCAAGTTTAGCCATCACTCTACCGAGGTTGAATCTTCTTTTGGCTTCTCCAAATTTTCCCTCAATTGAGTTCCGAATTGCCTCGTCTAATCGAGCTTGTTTTTTCATTGATTTGCTCGGATTTTTCGGAGGTCTTCCTGGAAGAAAGCCGTTCATTCTGATGCCGAGTTCTTTACACCAAGCTCTATTTTCTCGCGTTTGATATATCCGATCTACATGAATTGATTCAGGGTAAAATCCGGTGAATCGTTTAAATCCCACATTCCGCAGATATTCGATCGGATTTAATTTTCAAAAAGATCATAATTTTTAAAACCTCAAATGGTTGTATAGCAATCATTTGAGGTTTTTTTAAGGTATAATAATTAGTGGCAGTATAGC